>JAOPUS010000048.1 GCA_025963345.1 Blastococcus sp.
CTGCGTCACGGACAGGACGGCGATGGTCGGACCACCGATTCAGGTGGATGAATGCCGCGCAGTGGGCACAGCGGCCTGGACGTCGGACCGACTTGTGGGGAGACCCTGCCACTTGACCCGAAGGTGCGGGTGGGAGCCCGGGCCAGCGACCGTGTGAACAGACCGCGATCTTGATGTGAGCTGTCCGATGATGATCGACAACGACCTTGTGACCTCGGGGTTCCCATTGCGGGGAGAACCCCACTTCGCAGGTGAAGCACCCGTTCCACCACGTAGGGCCCGGTCAGCCGACCGGGCCCTACGTGCGTTCGCGCCTTCCGGCGGTCGCGATCCATGCCAGACGGGCCCTGCGCTGAGGAGCGCGGCCGGACGGGCAACGGTCCTGCATCGACAGTCCGGCGGCGCAGCGCCGAGCTCACCGGCGGGCTGGGTCAGCTACCGCGACGTGGTCTCGCTCGTGGGGTGGGCCTTGCGCCGGTGGATCGTGAGGCTCATGACGACCACGACCGCGGCGCCGACGACGAGCCCGATCAGGGCGCTGGCCAGCGTGTTGACGAGCCAGCCCACGACCGAGCCGAGGGCTCCGGTGGCCGCCTTCGCCGCCTCCTCCAGGTGGTGCACGGCGTCGTACAGGATGGTGAGCCCCAGTTCGTCGGTGCCCACCAGCAGGATGTGACCGCCGACCCACAGCATCGCGGCGGTCCCGACCACGGTGAGGGCGGTGAGCAGCCGCGGCATCGCCTTCACCAGTCCGCGGCCGAACCGGGCCACGCCCTTCCTGGGGAGCTCGGCCAAGCGCAGGCCGACGTCGTCCATCTTCACGATGAGGCCGACGAAGCCGTACACCAGGACGGTGATGCCGAGCGCGACGACCGCCAGGATCACCGCCCGGGACACGAACGGCTGATCGACCACCTCGTTCAGCGAGATGACCATGATCTCCGCCGACAGGATGAAGTCGGTGCGCACGGCTCCGGACACGACGGTGTCCTCATCCGGGAGCGCCTCCTCACCCGTTGCGTCGGCGTCGTGGTGACCGCCGAGCTTGGCCCACACCTTCTCCGCGCCCTCGTAGCACAGGTAGGCGCCGCCGAGCATGAGGATCGGCGTGAGCAGAGCCGGCACGAACTGGCTGAGCAGCAGCACCGCGGGCAGAAGGATGAGCAGCTTGTTGCGCAGCGACCCGACGGCGATGCGCCGGATGATCGGCAGCTCGCGCTCGGCAGCCAGGCCACGCACGTACTGCGGCGTGACGGCGGCGTCGTCGACAACGACACCGGCAGCCTTCGCGCTGGCTCGTGCAGCAGCGACCCCGATGTCATCGACAGAGGCGGCGGCGGCACGCGCCAGCACCGCCACGTCGTCGAACAGAGCTACCAGTCCACCGCTCAAGGGAAAGTCCTTCCAGTCCGTCGGCACGTGTGTGCTGTCTCAGTGATGTTGGTCTGCGGGGCCCTACCGTGCGCGGGCGCCGCGCCCGGCTCGCCCGACGTTCCCCGGCGGTGGTACCCGCCCGGGGCAGCACTTACTTGTTGCGGCCCCACCCGGCGCTTGGCGATGAACCCGCCGATCGTGGCGGCTGGCTGCGGCCACGACCATCCATGCGGGCACCCAGGTGCCGGTGTAGGGCAGCATCGTCGGCTCCTCAGCAGCGACCGGCACGACCGGAATCCGCCGGGACGGTGAGCGCCCCGCGCTCCTCCGCCCTGGCGGACGCACCCATCGCTGAGTGTCGCTCGCTGGCATCTTCATTGCCGACCCGCCGTTGTTCATGTGGTCTCGCCCCGACGCGTGTGAATGGATCGCGATCTTGATGTGACGGCCGGATGGACAAGATCCACTACGACCTTTACCTCCGGAGTCCCATTTCGGGGAGAATCCCACCCCCTGCAGCACCCCTCCACGTGGGGCCCGGTCAGCCGACGGGGCCCTACGTGCGTTTGCGCGCCGCTGCGGCGGCGCGGGAGGGTGTCGGATGCGCGCAGCGTGGTACGACCGGCAGGGCCCCGCGGCCGAGGTGCTCCAGGTCAGCGAGCTGCCGGAGCCCGAGCCGGGCCCGCGCGAGGTGCGGGTCCGGCTGCGGCTGTCCGGGGTCAACCCGGGCGACACCAAGAAGCGCGGCGGATGGCTGGGCAGCCCGATGGCCTACCCGCGCATCGTTCCGCACAGCGATGGCGCCGGCGTCGTCGAGTCGGTCGGCGACGGGGTCGACCCCGGGCGCATCGGCGAGCGGGTGTGGGTCTGGGGCGCGCAGTCCTACCGGCCGTCCGGCACGGCGGCGGAGTTCACCGTGGTCCCGGCTGACCACGCCGTCGAGCTGCCGGACGGGGTCAGTGACGAGGTCGGCGCCTGCCTGGGCATCCCGGGCATCACCGCGCACCGCGCGGTCTTCAGCGACGGTCCGGTCACCGACACCAGCGTGCTGGTGCAGGGCGTGCTCGGGGGAGTCGGCTCGCTCGCTGCGCAACTGGCCCGCTGGGGCGGGGCGACCGTGATCGGTACGGTTCGCCGCGAAGCCGATCTCGAGCGTGTCGACCGGTCGGTGGTGACGCACGCCGTGGCGCTCGATGCCTCCGATGTGGTCGAGCGGATCCGAGCGCACGTCCCGGACGGCGTCGATCGGGTGGTCGAGGTCGCGCTGTCCGACAACGCCGACCTGGACGCAGCCGTGCTCGCCGTCGGCGGGGTGCTGGCCGCGTACGCCAGCCGTCGCGATCGGCCCGAGCTCCCGTTCTGGCCCATGCTCTTCGGCAATGTCACGCTGCGCCTGCTCGGCAGCGACGACTTCCCGCCCCACGCCAAGCAGCAGGCCGCCGCCGACCTGACCGCCGCCGCTCGCGACAAGGCGCTGGCCATCCGGATCGACCAGCCGTTGCCGCTGGACCAGATCGCCGCGGCCCACGACCACGTGGATGCCGGTGGCAGCGGCAGGGTCCTGCTCGCCGTCCCCTGACGGCGGCGGCCGTCCCCAGGCGCTACGTCCTCATCCAACTGGCTGTCGCTTCGGGGATGGGGCAGAAGACAACGAGGGGCCCGACCGGCGGAAGGCCCCTCGTTGTGTGTTCCTGCGTCCAACGGTTCCTGGAGGAGCATTTACCGTCAGACTTCGATCCCGAGGCACGCGGATGGAACCTGGCGACGGGCACCTATCCCTGATCGGCGCACCGCGAGGTCGCGGAGGTCGAGGAGCTTCTTGGTCGTATGAACAGATCGTGATCGTCACCCCGTCGTCGGGCGCGCCCGGGCCACCTCCGGTGGCTTCTGCCGCCACCGCCCGATGGCCGCCTGAGACCTGCGAGGAACTGCGCGCGTGCGCGGCGGGCCGTGTCCATCGGGAGGGTCGGTGGTTAGGCTCCTGGCCGTGTGCGCGTTGAGGCGCTGGTCAGCGCCCGGCAAGGGGATGGCCCGGCAGGCGACCGCGCGGAGGCCCTGACGGCCCGCCGAGCGAGCGATCCATCCGCGCGGGGCTGGCCTCGGGCGAGTACTGGGCCGACCTGGACGACCGGCGCATCGGCCGGCCGGGGCGCCTCAGATCCCCGTCCGTTGCTGCGCTCGGATGGTGATCCGAGGGTGCGGTGACGGCCGCGATGACTCCCGGATTCGCCTGGTGGCACGTGCTGCGGGGCCTGCTCCTGGGCGCGGCGGGGATCGCGACGATCACCGCGGTGATCTTCGGCTTGAAGCAGGTCGTCCCCGTGTCCGCCCTCGCCGGTCTGTATGTGCTGCCGATCCTGCCGGTCGCGATCGGGTGGGGCGTGTGGCCGGCGCTGATCGTCGCCGTCGGGTCGGGGCTGACGTTCGACTTCTTCTTCTTCCCTCCGCTGTTCGTTCTCACGCCTACAGACGCCTACATCGTGACGATCATGGTGATCTCGGGGGTGACCGCGATCGTGGTGAGCGCGTTGGCCGGGCGCGTGCGCCAGCGGGCACGCGAGGCGGAGTCACTGGCCCGGGAAGTTCAGCGGGTCGCCGAGGAGCAGGCCGCGCTGCGCCGGATGGCGACACTGGTGGCCCGGGCGGCGCCGCCGGAGGAGATCTTCGCGGCGGTCACCGCGGAGGTCGGGCGGGTGCTCTCCGCGGACGTCACGGTCCTGAGCCGGTACGACCCGGACGGCACGGCCACGATCGTCGACGGGTGGAGCAGCACCGGCGGCGCCGTGCCGGCCCCTGTCGGCAGCCGGTTCCCGCTCGGCGGCCGGAACGTGCACACGGTGGTGTTCCACACCCGCCGGTCGGCGCGCGTGGATCGCGCCGAGGCCTCTGGGCCGGCCATCGAAGCCTTCCGGGCCTTGCGTATCCGCTCGGCCCTCGGCGCTCCGATCATCGTCGCAGGGCAACTGTGGGGCGTCATGATCGTGTTGTCCACCCGCCAGGAGTTCCTGCCGGCGGACATCGAGGCGCGGCTGGCCGGCTTCACCGAGCTGGTCGCCACCGCCCTCGCCAACGCCGAGGCCCAGGCCGCGCTGACCGCCTCCCGAGCCCGGATCGTGGCCGCCGCCGACACCACCCGCCGCCGCATCGAGCGCGATCTGCACGACGGCGCCCAGCAACGCCTGGTCTCCCTCACCCTGCAGCTCCGCGCAGCGCAGGCGGCGATGCCGTCCGAGGCCGGCGAGTTGACCGAGCAGTTGGACGGCGTGGCATCAGGGCTGACCGGCGTGTTGGAGGAGCTGCGCGAGATCGCCCGCGGCATCCACCCCGCCGCCCTCGCCGAGGGCGGCTTGCGGCCGGCGTTGAAGACGCTCGCCCGCCGCTCCGCCGTCCCCGTCCGCCTCGACGTCGGCGTCGGCGTCGATGCGCGGCTGCCCGAGCAGGTCGAGCTCGCCGCCTACTACGTCGTCGCCGAGGCGCTCACCAACACGGCCAAGCACGCCGCCGCCACCGTCGCCGACGTCCAGATGGCCGCCGGTGAGGGCGTCCTGCAGGTCTGGGTCCGCGACGACGGACGCGGCGGCGCCGACCTCACCCGCGGCACCGGCCTGGTCGGCCTCACCGACCGCGTCGAGGCCCTCGGCGGCCGCCTTCGGGTGCACAGCCCAGCCGGCGCAGGCACCACTGTGGAGATCGCACTCCCTCTCACCGACGTGGGCGCGCGGCAGTCATGACACCGCTGTCTACGCGGAGGTCGGTGCGGGCGTGACGATGACATGCCCCTTCCGGGGAGGGGCATGTGCGAGAGCGGCCTCGAGGTCCTGACCGGGTCGACCCGCGGGATCTCGGCTGGTCACCGGTGAGAGCAGTCCGGGGCAGGCTCTCGCGCGTCCCGCGCTGAGCAGTCATGGGCCTGCAGTGCGCGGGGGAGATACCCGCACCGGGTATGTGGGCGACCTCGCAGTGCGGATCCGTGCGGTAGTGGTCACGGACGGCGGATAATTAGCCGTGCTTATCTTCCGGCGCGGGGCTGCCCGTGCCGCGTCTTCACCCTGGCGTGCGCTGCGGTTCCCGGCCTACCGACGCTGGGCCGGCGCGCACCTGATCAGCACCATGGGAACGTGGTTGCAGATCGTCGCGCAGAACCTGCTGGTGCTGACCCTGACCGGGTCACCTGTGCTCGCCGGATTGTCTGCAGCCGCCAGCGCGGTGCCGTCGCTACTGTTGGGCCCGGTCGGCGGCGCGCTTGCCGACCGGTGGCCGCACCGTGTCGTCGCTGCCATCGGCCAGACGCTCCTCGCCGTCATCGCCGCCACGACCGGCCTGCTCGCCGCAGCAGGGGCCCTGTCCGTGCCTGTGCTGGTCGCGCTGGCGATCGCGTCCGGAGTCGTCGGCACCGTGAACGGCCCGGCGACCGCGCTGCTCGGAAACGAACTCGTTGCACCGGATGATGTGCCGTCGGCGATCAGCATCGGGTCGGTCACGTTCAACGTCGGTCGCATCGCTGGAGCCGCTGCCGCCGGGATCGTTCTCGGCGCGATGAGCATCCCGGCCGCGTACGCGCTCAATGCGGTGTCGTTCCTGTGCGTCGTGGCGGTGATCGCGACGCTGCCGGCGCAGCGGCCGGGCGTCGTCGAACGCCGCACGGTCCCACGTGATCGCGGGTTGGACCTGCGGGGCGGCACCCGCTGGCTCGCCGGTCAGCCGAGTTTGCTGCTGCTCGCAACGGTCAGTGTGCTTGCCTCGACGCTCACCGGGAGCCTGTCACTGTCGCTCGCGCCGCTCACGTTGGACGAGTTGCATGCCGGGAGCAGGGGCTACGGCGCGGTCAGTCTGGCGTTGGGCGTCGGTGCGACGCTCGGCGCGCTGCTCGCCGGGCGGCTCCGGCGGCCACGGGTCGCGACCGTGGTCGTGCTCGCCGGCGTCGGCGCGATCGTGCAGGTAGGCGCGGCCGGCTCCCCGACGCTGGTCGTGCTGCTCGTCGCGGCGGTGGGGATGAGCCTCGTCGAGTCGGTGGCGGCGACTGCGAGCAGCACGTTGCTGCTGACCCGCCCGCCGGAAGCAGTTCGGGGTCGCGTGATGGGTGTGTGGAGCACGGTGAGCGGGCTGGGTGGGCTGGCCGGGCCGGTTCTCGCCGGTGGTCTGCTCAGCCTGTTCGGACCCCGTGCAGGTCTTGCCGTCGGTGGTCTGGTGTTCGTTGCCGGGCTGGTGGTTGCCGTCGCGGCGACCCGGTTCGGGCGCAGGGCCGCCCTCGCACATGTCCGTGTGACCCGTGACCGGCTGCGCGCGGTGCGAGTGCTGCCGAGCCTGGCGTTCGCCCGGTCCTGACCGCGGCGTCAGGCCATGTGCGGGTCGAGTGGGCGGGCTCGCAGCGTGTCCAGTGAGCGGTACATGCCGACCGTGACCGCTCCTAGAGCGAAGAATCCCTGGTCGTCGGCGACCTCGGAGGTGCGCAGCAGCGTCGTCAGCCTCTGCAGTGCCGCGTCGGCGGCATCGATCGCGGCGTCCCGCTCGTCGAGGGCCTGCTCGTCCCCGGCCGTGGGGTAGGGGGTACAGACGACGCGGGCCAGGCTGTCCAGCGCGTCGGCCAGCACCCAACCGGTCCCGCCGTCGATCCGGTCGGTCCCACGGCGGTGCGGCTGGAGCTCGACCACCAGCATGGTGAGGTCGTCGACGAGGACGGCGACCCGGTCCAGGGCCCGGGACTGCTCCCGGACGCTCGCCGCGCTGCCTCTCCAGCGCCGTGCGCGGGGGTTGGCCCGCCGGGCGCGCTCCACCACGCCCTCAGCGACGCGCATCCGGTCCAGCGCGGCATCCAGTTCCTGTCCGCGCGGCACCCACTCGCCCGGCGTGGGCACCTCACCGCGACGCAGTCCGGTGGCGATGTCCTGCAGGTGCCGGGCAAGCAGTGCGCGGGTCGTCTCGATCCTGCGCACGGCCGAGGTGAGCTGCAGCGGCGGGAACAGCACCGTGGTCACCAGGACCCCGATCGCCGCGCCGAGCAGGGTCAGCCCGGCGTAGCTGACGGCGTACCTCCCGGGGTCCGCCGCGCCCACCGTGAGCATGAGGACCGCGGCGAAACTGACCCAGCTGGCGTGCTCCTGCAGCATCCGCCACTGTTCGATGCCGACCGCCAGCGCCACGATGAGCGCGATGGTCAGGGCGCCCGGGATCGGGATCGCGAGCTCGTGGACCGTGACGGCCAGGGCGAAGCCCAGCAGGATGGCGACGACCGTCCGCCAGGCCGC
>JAOPUS010000111.1 GCA_025963345.1 Blastococcus sp.
CAATCACGCGGAGGGAGTTCGCGATGTACTACGACATCTGAGTCGAACTGGACGCTGACCTGCGGCTTCGCCGCAGCTAGGCGCTGCTAGTCCGCACCGAGTCCGCACGGGCCGCCAGCACTGCACCAACGACGGCCCGTGCGGACTTCGTCGGGCCAGGTGCCGGTCCGTGTGGAGCGTCGTCCTGGCGCCCGTCCGGTGCCGTTGATCGTGGCCGTGTTGCGGTGAAGATCAACCACCGACACGCTGCCCGCGTGACGAGGGCCGAACGGGAAGGCTGCCTGCGCGGACTGCTGGCCACTCCAGAGCGCCACCGTGCCCTGGTTGCCCTCGCCCTGCTCGTCAGCCTCGTGATCCAGGTGCTGAACCTTCTCGATGTCTTCGACGGCGCGGCGGCCGGGGTGTGGATCGCAGTCATCGCGGCCCAGATCCTCTTGTCGGCCGTGGTCGTCGCCTCCGTCCTCGACATCAGGGGACGAAGGGCCGGCCCGCATCGGTAGCCCCGGACGAGCACAGAGGGGCAGCCTGGGCGAGTCCGCTGTCCTCCGGGTGACCTGCAGGCTCGCCGATGTCACCGGCCAGTCGGCACTCGGTTCCAGAGAACCGGGCCGCCGTGCGTGAGTGCGCGGGGTCAGGCCGCGACGAGGGACTCGAGCATCGCCCGTTGCACCGGCGACAACGGAACGGAGACCAGCCTCGCCTCGTCGGTCCGCGCCACGACCGTCTCGCCCGTCGCCGCGAGCATGTCGCGCTGGTACAGCGCGATGCCGAAGGCGACGGAGCTGCGGCCGACGCGGGTGACCTCTACATCGACGTCGAGCGACCCCGTGAACAGCTCGCGCCGGAAGTCGAACTCCGCCCGGACCACGGCCACATCAGCGGTCGACAGCACGCCCTGGCCGAGCTCGTCCAGCAGCCGGGCCCACGCCTGGGCGGCAACCTCGAGCGCCAGGAAGTACGGCACGTGCCTGGAGGTGACCGCGGCGCCGTCCCGATCCGGGCGGTGCGTCACCGGCATTAGATAGCGCGGCACACGGCGAAGCTACAGCAGAGCCTGATTCCGCTGGAGCGCGCGGAATGGCACCGTCAGTTGCCTGCAGTTGCCTGCGTTGGCTCTCGCCCGCCCGGCCGGCGCGCAGGAGCGGCTCGTGCGGATGCGCGCCGCCTACGTGCAGGAGGTCCACCCCGCCGTCCAGGCGGACCGCGAGGACCTCGCGAACGAGCTCGGGAGGAGGACCTTCGTCGAGGAGTCCGAGGTTCCGCCCTTCGTCGGCGCCCACCTCGACGCGATCCGCGAGCGCCCGACGGCCGGACGACGCAGCCCCGCCCCCACCCCCGGGGGCCGGCCGGCCGGTCAGGCACCCACGAGCCGCATGGGCTGGACCGGTTCGACCGCTACCCGCTGGAGGCCTTCAACCCTGGGCCGCCCTACCGCTCGGCCGCCGACCGGTGAACGTTCGGACCGGGAGCGGGCGCACCCGCCGTCAGGCGTAGCGGACGACGAAGTTGGCCAGCATCCGGCCCGGCTCGGTGACCACTGCCGGCGCGAGACGGGCGACGACGTCGTCCAGCTCGGCGGGCGGGAAATAGCCCGCGTGCTGGTAGATGCGCACCCGGGTGAGCAGTCCGGGAAGGTCCAGCTCGGGGTGGAACTGGGTCGCGTACAGGTTGTTCTTCACCCGGAACATCTGCACGGGGCACGCGGCCGAGGACGCCAGCAGGACGGCGTGCGGCGGCAGCACGCTGCAGGCCTCCTTGTGCCCGACGAACGCGTCGAACTCCTCGGCCATGCCGGCCAGCACCGGGTCGGCGGCCCCGTCCTCGGTCAGCCGCACCCGGACGGCGGAGATCGGCTCGGCATAGGTGCCGTCGATGACCCCGCCCTGGTGAACGCCCAGCGTCCCGACGCCGTAGCAGGCCCCGAAGAAGGGGAAGTCGCGCGCGACGACCTCGTCCAGGAGCAGGCCCAGTTCGCGCTCGACCCGGTGCTGGACCGCCGACTTCTCCAGCGGGGCATCGCTCGAGTTGAACGGTCCACCGCCGACGAAGATCCCGGCGTAATCGTCCAGGTCCAGGGCAGGTAGCGGAGCGGCCTCCATGCGGACGCGACGGAGGCCCGCGACCGGCAAGCCCGTCACCCGGAGGAACGCCTCGAACTCGTCGTCGGCGGCCTCGTCCTCGGCACGGGAGGACAGCAGGAGGAAGGGCCGCACGCGCGGATTCTAGGTCGGCGCCGATCCCGCCCCACGGCCACGCACGCGTCCGCCGTCTCGAGCGCCCGTAGAGCGACAGGACGCGAAGTGCTGACGCTCTTCGCGCGTGGCCTGGCCAACGACGAGATCGCCAACCGGCTGTTCATCAGCGGGACGACGGTCGGGCGCACGTCACGCACGTGCTGCAGGAACTCGGCCTCCGCGGCGGTAGCTGCGGCACGTCGTCGCCGACGCCCCGAGGGTGACGACCGGCCAGGAGGCCGTGATCGCACGTGAGGACGCGGTCGTCTCCCTTGGTCTCCCGGGACAGCGGGCATAGCTTCGCCCCATCGTTGCGGGGGACTGAACCTTCAGTCAGGAGCAACCATGCTGAACGACAGCAAGGTCGAGGCCAACATCCCGGCGAGCGACCTCACGCGGGCGCGGGAGTTCTACGCCGACAAGCTGGGCCTGACACCGACCGAGGAGTTCGGCGAGGAGGCACTGGTCTACCGGACGGCCGGCGGCACGGCCTTCAGCGTCTACCGCACCGAGTACGCCGGTCAGGCCGGCCACACGATCGCCCAGTGGCACGTCGCCGACATCGAGTCGGAGGTCCACGACCTCAAGGCCAAAGGCGTCACGTTCGAGGTCTACGACATTCCCGGAACCACCTGGGACGGCGAGATCGCCTCGATGGAGGGCCTCGGCCGCGCCGCCTGGTTCAAGGACAGCGAGGGCAACACCATGTGCATCGACGAGGCGGCGGCCGGCCGCTGATCTCCCCGCGATTGCGCGCAGAAGGACCTCTCATCGCACGCGGACAGGTCCTTCTGCGCGCAATCGTCAGCCCCAGACCTCCTCGGCGGTCTCCACGATCAGCGCGAGCTTGGCGATCTGCTCGTCACGGGTGAGCGAGTTGCCCTCGACGGTCGAGGAGAACCCGCACTGCCCCGAGAGCGCCAGCTGCTCGATCGGCACGAACGTGGAGGCCTCCTCGATCCGGCGTTTGAGGTCGTCCTTGCGTTCGAGCTCCGGTCGCTTCGTCGTCACCAGCCCGAGGACGACGCGCTTGCCCGGGGGGACGAAGCGCAGCGGCTCGAAGCCACCGGACCGGGCGTCGTCGTACTCCAGGAAGAACCCGTCGACCTCCAGTCCGCCGAACAGCGCCTCGGCGACGAAGTCGTAGCCGCCCTCGGCCACCCACGAGGAGCGGAAGTTGCCGCGGCACATGTGCGTGGTCACCGTCAGGGAGTCCGGCCGACCGGCGAGCGCGGCGTTGATCTGCCGGATGTACCGCTCGTGCAGGTGCTCGGCGTCGCGGCCCTGCGCGGCGAGCTCGGCCCGCTGCTGCGGGTCGTTCAGGTAGGCCAGGCTCGTGTCGTCGAACTGCAGGTAGGTGCAGCCCCGCGCCGCGATGCCCCGCACCTGCTGGGAGTAGGCCGCCGACAGCGCGTCCCAGAACGAGTCCTCGTCGGGGTAGACCTTCGGATCGATCGCCGCAGCGCCGCCGCGGTAGTGGACCATCGACGGCGAGGGGATCGTCAGCTTCGCCGTCTGCCCCTCCCCCACCACCGACTGCAGGTAGGCGAAGTCCTCGCCGAAGATCGGCTCGTCGATGGACAGCGGACCGTCGACGTGCAGCCCGGCCGGCGTGTAGTCGAGGCTGCCGTCGGCGTTCTTGAAGTGGACGACGATGTTCTGGTCGGTCACCTTCGTGATGCCGTCGATCGCGTAGATGAAGTCCATGTGCCACGACGCCCGGCGGAACTCGCCGTCGGTCGCGGTGTGCAGACCGACGTCCTTCTGCATCCGGACGACGTCGGCGATCGCCTCGTCCTCGACCCCGCGCAGTTCGGCGTCGTCGATCTCGCCGGCGGCGTGCCGGGCGCGGGCGTCGAGGAGGGTCGTCGGGCGGAGCAGGCTGCCGACGTGGTCAGCACGGAACGGCGGCCCGGAGGAATCGGTCATGGCCCCGAGCATGGTGCAGAACGCCAGGTCGCGCAGCCCTTCGTCTAGGGCGTGGGCTGCACCGGCCGGTAGTAGAGGTCGAGACAGATCAGGAGCTCGGTGTGGCTGACGCCGGTCAGCGTCCGGATCTGCGAATCGACCAGGTTCATCAGCTCCTGGGTGTCGCGGCAGACCGCCTCGGCGAACAGGTCGAAGCGCCCCGCGGTCGCGACGACGTAGGCGACCGACGGCAGCCGCGTCAGCGCCTCGGCGAGTTCCGCGACGCTGTGCCCCGGCCGGACACTGAGGGCCACCCACGCCTGGACGCCGAACCCCAGGCTGCGTGGGTCGGCGAGCGCCGTGATCCTGATGACCCCGTTCTGCACGAGCCTGGTCACCCGCTTGCGGACCTGTGACTCGGACATGCCCAGGGCACTGCCGATGGTCGCGAAAGGCACCCGTCCGTCGGCGTTGAGACCGCTGACGATCTGCTTGTCGACGTCGTCGAGCAGCTGGCGCGGCTGGCTCGGCGCGGCGTCCCGCTTCGTGCGCGTCGCATCCCACGCCGGCTCCTGGTAGTGCAGCCGCAGGTAGGGAAAGACCTCCGCACGGTGGACGCCCGGCGCCTGGACGAACGACTCGTCGAGGACGCTCAGCAGCCCGGCGGAGTCCCGGCAGAGCACCTCCACCAGTGCGTCGTAGCGCCCGGTGGTGATGACCGCGTAGTCGACGCACTCGAGCTCGGCGAGCGACCCCACCAGAGCGCGGAGGCTGCGCCGCCCGTTGACCTGCACGCCCACGAGAGCCCCGACCGTGAGGCCCAGCACGGCGGGATCGGCCACCGTGGTGATCCGGATGACGCGACTGTCGATGAGCTCCTGCACCCGTCGCCGCACGGTCTTCTCCGGCAGCGACAGCTCACGGGCGATCGCGGCGAACGACCGGCGGCCGTCGGCCTGGAGGGCCTTCACCAGCGACCGGTCGGTCTCCGACAGCGGCACGACACCGTCGGGCAGGGGCTGCCTGACATCCCCGTGGAGGAAGCCGGGAAGGATGTTCGGGGCACCGGGCATGAGCGACAACATAGGGCGCTGCGCCATGTTGATCACGCAGTCGCGGTTCTGCGGTGCACCGACCGTCCACCGAGGTAGACCTCGTCGACCTGCACCTTCAGCAGTTCGTCGTCGTCACACCGGGTCGGGTCGCGGTCGAGCACGATCAGGTCGGCGTCCTTGCCCACCTCGATGCTGCCCCGGCGGTGCTCCTCCCCGAGGGTCGCCGCCGCGTTGGAGGTGTGCATGCGCAACGCCTCCAGCACCGTGATCCGCTGGTCGGCGTCGATGATCTCGCCCCGGAACGACTGACGGCGCAGCGCATTCCAGATGCTGAAGAACGGGTTGGTCGCCCGGTCCTCCGAGCCGATCCACACGTCGGAGCTGCCGGTGATGGGCCAGCCGTCGTCCAGCAGTTGCCGGAAGGGGAACCGGCCGGTGCGGCCGTAGTCGCCCAGGTAGACGGGGAAGAAGTCACCGAACGTGTAGAGGAACACCGGCTGCGGCACGGGGATGATGCCCGCGTCGCGCCACGCCTTGGTGGTCACCTCCGGTTCGGGCAGGAAGTTGCCGGCGTGCTCGACCCGCGGCCGGGGCAGGCCGGCGGGCAGCGGGCCGGCGGCCGCGACGGCGGCGCACACCTCCTCCTGGGCACGGTCGCCGTTGGCGTGCACCGCCAGCTGCAGGCCGGCCTGCGCAGTGAGCGTCAACGCCTCGGTGATCTGGACGGCCGAGAGCGCGACGTGACCACAGAAGTCCCCGGCGCCGACGTAGGGGCGCTTCACCGCCGCGCTCGCGGCCGAGTACCCGCCGTCGGCGAACATCTTCACGCCGTGGATCCGCACCAGCTCTTCGTCGCTGCGCAGCGGGATGACCTCACGGTGCCGGCAGGCCTCCTCCAGGGAGACCGTCCCGGGGGCCCACAGGTACACCCGCACCCGGGTACCCAGCTCGCCGGCCTCGTGCAGGTCGTCGTACAGGTGCACTCCCTCCACGGTCTCGCTGATCTCGCCGACGGTCGTGACGCCGTACCGGGTGAAGAGGTCGTGGACTCCCTCCTTCAAGGCCGCGCGCAGCGCCGTCCCGGACAGCTGGGGCAGCGGGAGGAGGTTGTCCATCTCCTTCACCACGCCCGTGGGCTCCCCCGCGTCGTCACGCTCGACGGTCGGCATCCCGGTGATGCTGTAGTCGGCCGCGGCGTAGTCCCGGTCGATGCCGGCCAGTTCCAGCGCCCGGCTGTTGAGGACGCTGAGATGGCCGCCGGCCCTGATCACGATCGCCACGTCCCGGCTGATCGAGTCCAGTTCGGCCCGGGTGGGCAGCCGTCGGTCGGCGAGCTTCTGGTCGAAGAACAGGTTGCCCTGCGCCACCAGCCATCCGTCGACGGCCTCGGGCAACGCGGCCCGGAGACGGTCGAGGACGTCCGCGACGCCGGCGCACCCGGGAGCGCGGACGTCGACGGTCTGGTAGGCCGTCCGCGCGGCGACCTCCATGTGGGCGTGCACGTCGATGAAGCCCGGCATGATCGGTCGGCTGCCGACATCGAGGACCTCGGTGTCGCTGCCCACGAAGGCACCGGCCTGCTCCCGCGCTCCCGTGCCCACGATGAGACCGCCGGCGACGGCGACGAAGCCGTGGCCCACCGGCTCGCCCGGGGTCATCCAGAGGACGCGGTCGGACAGGAGAACGAGGTCTGCGTGCGTGGTCATCCGGGCGCTGTCTCCTGAGGATCGGGGCGTGGAGGGTCGAGCGCTCGGACAGTATGCGTCGCCTCACCCATCGTCAACGACGAAGTGCGGCTCTCTGTTGCGTCTGGATGACGAATTGCTCCCGACGCGGCCACCTGGTCCGCGGCCCGGGCTGCCTAAATGGCCGATCCGACGGATACCGCCGATTTTCGGTCTTGTAACGACCGATCGTGACGCTTGACACGGTGATGGGTGCCTGTTTAGGTCTGCCCTGCGCCGCCCTGGGACGACCCGTGGCCGGCCGACAGCAAAAGGGAGGCTCGGTAGTGGTGGGAACCCAGCGGCACGCGGAGATCGCAGGTGGAGGGCTCGCCGGCCTGACGGTGGCCACCGCGCTTGCGCAGCGTGGATGGAGCGTCCGGGTTCACGAGCGTGGACGTGAGCTTCGGGAGATCGGTGCCGGCATCTTCATGTGGGAGAACGCCGTCCGGGTCCTCGAGCAGATCGGCGCGGCCGACCAGGCGCTCGCCCGTGCCGAGCGGGTCGACAGCTGGCGGCTCTACGACGAGCGTCAGCGGCTGATCCAGGACGACTGGATGAAGGACAGCACCACCCGGCTGTTCACGGTCCTGCGCACCGACCTGCACCGCGCCCTGGCCGACGCTGCGCGAGACGCTGGCGTCGAGGTGCGCACCCAGTCCCTGGTCGTCGGCGCGACGCCCGAGGGAGAACTGCTGCTCGACAGCGGCGAGAAGCTCGCCGCCGACCTCGTCGTGGGTGCCGACGGCGTCGGCTCACCGGTCCGGAACTCGCTCGGACTCGACCTCGCCGTCCGGGACCTGCAGGACGGCTGCGGCCGCCACCTCATCCCGAGACTGCCGAGCGACCCCGTCGGGAACACCCTCGAGTACTGGAACCACGGCCGCCGGGTAGGCATCGTCCCGGTCACCCCGGATCAGATCTACGTCTACCTGTGCTGCCCGGCCAAGGATCTGGTCGGCCGGCAGAAACCGATCGACATCGAGTCGTGGACGGAGTCCTTCCCGACCCTGACGGGCGTCTTCGAGCGCATCCCCAACGAGTCCCGCTGGGCCTCCTTCGCCGACGTCCAGTGCCACCGGTGGATCAAGGGCAACGTCGCGCTCGTCGGCGATGCGGCCAGTGCCATGGCGCCGAACCTGGGCCAGGCGGCGTGCCTGGCCATGACCAACGGGTTCGCGCTGGCCAGCGTGCTGGACGAGCACAGCGACGTCGCAGCCGGGCTGGAGGCCTGGGAGACACGCCAGCGTCCCGTCACCGATGCGACGCAGCGGTACTCCCGGCTCTACGGCAAGGTCGGCACCCGCTGGCCGAGGGCGATCACCGACCTCCGCAGCGCGGTCATCTGGGCCGCCGGCCGTTCCCGCCGCTGGCAGGCGAAGGTCAACGTCGCCGCCCATGCCGGCGCCGACCTCGTGGACGCCCGGTAGGGCCTTCCTCCCCCATCGATCCGGCCGAGCCGGGCGAACCCCTCGATCCGGCCGGGCCGGGGCGACGATCTCCAGGAGAGACACATGGCAACTCGCAAGATGTTCGCACTCGGTGCGGCAGCCCTGACCGCCTTCTCGCTCACCGCGTGCGGTGGATCCGATGAGACGGGTACCGGCGGCGGCTACGACGCCTCCCAGCCCGTCCCCGGTTCGACCGAGGGGTCCCACGACGCGTCGGCGGAGGAGATCAAGGCCGCCCTGCAGCAGGACGCCTGGTGGTACCCGGCGCAGTTCGTGGACTGCGAGGCCGACGGCACCGACCCGGCCGGCTGCAACGGCCCGTCCACCGACGGCGTCTACAACGCCATCCCCGCAGAGCTCGCCACCGAGACGTGGCGCATCTGCGCGGTCCTGCCGCACGTGAAGGACCCCTACTGGGTCGCCGCCGACTACGGCCTGGTCACCGAGGCCGAGCGGCTCGGCATCGAGCTCAATGTCTACGAGGCCGGTGGCTACACCGAGCTGGCCAACCAGCTCAACCAGATCGACGACTGCGTCGCGGCGGGTGCGCAGGCCGTCATCATCGGCGCGATCAGCTTCGACGGCCTGGACGCGAAGGTGAAGCAGCTGCGCCAGGACGGCATCCTCGTCATCGACGGCCTCAACGGGATCTCCGACGAGGGTGTCGACGCGCGGGCCGTCCTGGCGTGGACGGAGATGGGCGGCGCGGTCGGCGACTACCTCGCCGAGCGCGGCGGCTCCGAGCAGGTGGCCTGGTTCCCCGGCCCGGCGGGCGCCGGCTGGGCCGAGGACGCCACCTCCGGCATCCAGGACGCGGTCGCCGGCAGCGGTATCAAGATCCTCGACCCCAAGTACGGCGACACCGACAAGAACGTGCAGCTGCGCCTGGTCGAGGACACCGTGCAGGCCAACCCGGACGTCACCGTCATCGCCGGCACGGCGGTCACCGCCGAGGCGGCTGCCACGGCCGACATCGGCGACAAGGTGATCCTCGCGGACTACATGATCCCGTCGACCTTCGACCTGATCGAGTCCGGCGACGTCACCTGTGGGGTCTCCGACCAGCCGGTCATCCAGGCCCGGATGACGATCGACATGGCAGTGCGCCTGCTCGAGGGCATCCCGCTCGACGACGACATGAAGCGCGCTTTCCCGGCGCCGGTCCGGGTCTGCGGTCCCGCCGCGGGCGACGCTGAGAACATCGCGGACTTCATCCCCGAGACGACGTTCGCACCCGAGGGCTGGAGCCCTCGGTTCAGCGTCGCCCCCTGACCCGGACGTCGAAGGAGAACCGGCGATGACCGATCACACCCATGACGTGGTCCTGCAGGCCGAGGGGATCACCAAGCGCTACGGGGGTGTGGCCGCCATCGACCGGGTCTCCTTCGACCTGCGGCGGGGAGAGGTGCACGCGCTCCTCGGCGAGAACGGGGCGGGCAAGTCGACCCTGATCAAGGTGCTGTCGGGCTCGGTCCGCCGGGACGAGGGCACCGTCGTGATCGGGGGGCGGGAAGTCGGTGACCTCACGCCGACGACCGCCGTCGCCCACGGCGTCAGCACGGTCTTCCAGGAACTGGCGCTGGTCCGCCAGCTCACCGTCGCGGACAACCTGTTCCTCGGGCGTGAGCTCCGGCGCGGGGGCCTCAGGGACAAGCGGCGCATGCTCGAGGAGGCGCGGGAGGCCCTCTCCCGGATCGGGGTCGACATCGATCCCCGCAGGACCCTGGAGGGGTTCTCCCGCGCCCAGCTGCAGCTGATCGAGATCGCGCGGGCGCTGCACCGCCGCTCGCCGATCCTCATCCTCGACGAGCCCACGGCGTCCCTGAGCGCCGGCGAGACCAGGCGGCTGTTCGAGGTCGTCGGCCGACTCAAGGCCGAGGGCGTCGGGATCGTCTACATCTCCCACCGCCTGGGCGAGGTCCGGGAGCTCGCCGACCGGGTCACCGTGCTCCGGGACGGCCGGTGGGCGGGCACCCGGGACGCGAAGGACGTCAGCGACGACCAGCTGGTGGAGCTGATGACCGGGCGCACGCTCGAGGAGCTGTTCCCCGACGTGCCCCAGGACCCCGGGGCGCCCCGCCTCCAGATCACGAACCTGTCCAGCGCGGCGTTGACCGACGTCTCCCTGACGGTGCGCGCCGGCGAGATCGTCGCCCTGGCGGGTCTGGTGGGCTCGGGCAAGTCCGAGATCGGCCGCGCCTGCTTCGGCCTGGAACGGCTCACCGGCGGGCTGATCGAGATCGACGGCGAGACGCTGGCGGCGCCCACCCCTCGGACGGCGATGGAGCGGGGCCTTCTGTACTACCCGGCGGACCGGCACCGGGAGGGGCTGGTCACCACCGCGACACTGGGCGAGAACATCATCCTGTCCTCGCTCGTCGCCGGCACCGTCAACCGGTTCGGGATCGTCAGCCGCCCCCGCCGGGCGAGCCGGATCCAGGAGGTCGTCGAGCAGCTGAGCATCAAGCCGGCTGCGCCCGAGCGCAAGGTGCTGGGGTTCTCCGGGGGCAACCAGCAGAAGGCCCTGCTGGCCCGCGCGTTCGCCCGGGACTTCGCCGTCCACGTCTTCGACGAGCCCACCGTCGGGATCGACGTGGGCGCCAAGCTCGACGTCTACCAGCACATCAAGCGCCTGTGCGCCTCCGGTGCCGCCGTCCTGTTGATCTCCTCGGACATGGAGGAGGTCATCGGCCTGTCCCACCGCGTGTACGCGGTGCGGGAGGGCCGGGTGGTGGCGGACTTCCGCGGCCGTGACGTGACCGAACAGAACATCGTCCGCGCCTTCTTCGACTCCACGCCGTCCCCCGTTTCCGCAGGGAGCACCCCATGAGCAATGCGTCCAACGTCGAGCAGCGACCGGCCGTGGCTACGCCACCGATGACGCCGGCGGTCGCCCCGCCGTCGACAGCGGGGCGCTTCAGCGAGGTCCTCCTGCGTTTCGGCCTGCTCCCGATCCTGCTCGTGGTCGCCGTAGCGACGTTCGCAGTGATCGAGCCGCGGTTCCTGTCCGGGCTGAACGCGACCAACATCTCCCGGCAGCTGTCCTTCCTGCTGTTGGTCACCATCGCCCAGATGCTCGTGCTGCTCACCGCCGAGATCGACATGTCGGTGGGCGCCACGATCGCGCTGACCAGCGTCGTCTCCAGCATGGTGATGGTCCAGGTCGGCGGCGACGGGGTGGGGGCGCTGCTCGCCGGCGTGCTCGCCGGGATCGTCGTGGGGCTGGTCGTCGGCCTGGTGAACGGGTTGATCGTCGCGAAGTTCAAAGTCCCGTCGTTCATCGTCACGATCGGTACCGCGTCGGTCGCGACCGGCGTGGCGTTGCTCGCCTCCAAGGGCACGCCGATCACCGGGCTGCCGCAGGTCTTCACCGACACGCTCGGCTCCTCCGACATCGCCGGCATCCCGGTCTCGTTCCTGCTGGCGATCGCCGTGCTCGCGCTGGTCTGGTTCCTGCTGAACTGGACCGTTCTCGGCCACTACCTCTTCGCCGTGGGTGGCGGCGAGGACGCCGCGCGGCTGGTCGGTGTGCCGGTCTTCCGGACCAAGGTCACCGCCTTCGTCCTCTGCAGCGTGCTCACCTCCCTGGCCGGGGTCCTGCTGACCGCCCGGGTCTCCTCCGGGGAGCCGACCCTCGGCCAGGAGTTCGTCATCCTCGCCATCGCCGCCGCGGTGCTCGGCGGCACCTCGTTCTTCGGTGGTGAGGGCCGCCTGGGTCTGGTGGCCGTGGGTGCGCTCTTCCTCGTCGTCCTGTCCAACGGCATGAACCTGATCCGGGTCCCCAGCTACGTGCAGGAGGTCGTGCTCGGCTCGCTGCTCATCGCCGCGGTGATCATCGACCGGCTGCGCCGCCGAACCGTTCGCTGACGACCGACCATCCTCGACATCCCGCCCCACAGGCGGTAGGAGAACCAGTGACGATGCTCGGAACCGACCGGTCCCGTGAGGCGGCAGTGCTGGCGGCAGTGCCGACCCAGCTGCTCATCGGGGGTGCCTGGCGGGACTCGAGCAGCGGCGCCACGATCGCCGTGGACGACCCGGCCACCGGACGGACGCTGGCCCACGTCGCCGATGCGACGGCGGCCGACGGCGACGCCGCACTCGCCGCGGCCGCAGCGGCCCAGGGACGGTGGGCTCGCACCGCCCCGCGGGACCGTGGCGAGATCCTGCGACGGGCGTACGAGACCCTCGTCGCCCGGGTGGACGACCTGGCCCTGCTCATGACGCTGGAGATGGGCAAGTCGGTCGCCGAGTCCCGGACGGAGGTGCTCTACGCGGCGGAGTTCTTCCGCTGGTTCTCGGAGGAGGCGGTACGCATCAGCGGCCGGTACTCCACGTCACCGGACGGCCGCACCCGGCTGCTCACGACCAAGCGCCCGGTCGGCCCCTGCCTGTTCATCACTCCGTGGAACTTCCCGATGGCGATGGGGACCCGCAAGATCGGGCCCGCGGTCGCCGCCGGCTGCACCATGGTCGTCAAGCCCGCGAACCAGACCCCGCTGAGCATGCTGGCGCTGGCCCAGATCCTGATCGAGGCCGGGCTGCCGGACGGCGTCCTCAACGTAGTGACCACCTCGGCGACCGGGGAGGTGATGGAGCCACTGATCCGTGACCCGCGGCTGCGCAAGCTGTCCTTCACCGGGTCGACGCAGGTCGGCCAGCGGCTGATCGAGCAGTCGGCGCAGCAGTTGCTGCGGACCTCCATGGAGCTGGGCGGCAACGCCCCCTTCCTCGTCTTCGACGACGCCGATCTCGACGTCGCCGTCGACGCGGCCATGGCGGCGAAGATGCGCAACGTCGGCCAGGCCTGCACAGCGGCCAACCGCTTCCACGTGCAGGACGGCGTGGCCGAGGAGTTCACGCGCCGGCTCACCGAGCGCATGGCCGCCATGACGGTGGGTCGGGGCACCGAGGACGGCGTCGACGTCGGCCCGCTCGTGGACGAGGCGGGCCGCCGGAAGGTCGACGAACTGGTCCGGGACGCCGTCGCTCAGGGGGCCACGGTCACCACCGGCGGCCACCGGCTCGACGGTCCCGGTTACTTCTACGCCCCCACCGTCCTGGACGAGGTCCCGTGGACCGCGCGGATTCTGCGCGAGGAGGTCTTCGGACCGGTCGCCCCGATCACCAGGTTCGCCAGCGAGCAGGACGGCGTGGCGATGGCCAACGCGACCGAGTTCGGACTGGCGGCCTACGTCTTCACCCGTGACGTCGGCCGGGCCTTCCGGGTCTGCGAAGCCCTCGAAGCCGGCATGGTCGGCCTGAACCAGGGCGTCGTCTCCAACCCCGCGGCGCCGTTCGGCGGTATCAAGGCCAGCGGCTTCGGCCGCGAGGGTGGCGCCGAGGGCATCGAGGAGTACCTCGAGACGCAGTACGTGGGCATCGCCCCCTGATCCAGCGCCCCTGATGGATGTCTCTTCTCAGGACATCGGGCCGACCAGTTCCCGGTACTCCTTCGGCAGCTGCGCCGTGACGTCGTCGAACTCGCCCGGCGTCACCGCCTCACGCACCGTGTTGAGCACCGCCGTGGCGCCGGTCCGCGCCGTGTTCTCATCGACCTGCGCCCGCTCGCTCACGCGGCGGACGAACTCGTCCACGTCGAAGGGTTCCGCGTCCGTCTGATCTTTGAGCAGGTCCGCCTTCAGCGGCTGGGGCAATTGGGCGGCGAGATCGTCCGCCTCGCCTCCGGTGATCCGGTCGGCAAGGGTCCGCAGTGTCGCGTGCGCAACGCTCTCCGCCTGGTCCTTCGGGAGCCCGGCCTTCTCGGCTTCCTTCTTGATGAACGTCGGGTAGTCCATGCCGCCACTCCTTCTGTCGCACGTGGCCACGCGAGCGGCCGACCGCCTCGGCTCGCCTGGGCGTCCCGGTTCGGCAGCCGGTCGGGCTGCGCGGGGCCGGACGGTGCGCACTGGCCGTGGTCGGGAACTGCTTTCCCCAGAACCGTTCGGCACAGACGGGACTACCGGTCGGACGCTACTCGCGGCCGCGCCGGCCGACATTTCCGGACGGCGCCGTGCCGCGAGTACCGGCAGCGGTCAGGCCTTGGCCTGCGCCGCGGAGCGCGCCGGGTTGGCCTGTTCGGCCGCCTTGGGATCCTTCTCGGACGCCTTGGCGCGGACCCCCTGCTCGATCCGGTCGCCGAGGTCCTTGTCGACGTTGTGCCAGTACTCGAAGGCACGCACCAGCACCGGCTCGGTCACCTTGTTGAGCAGATGTCCGACGACGTTGTTCACCAACCGCTGGCGCGCCGCGTCGTCGAGGACCTCGCGGACCATGGTGCCGGGCTGACCCCAGTCGTCGTCCTCGGCGTGCTGCTTGTACGGGGAGCGCACCATCTGCCCGGCGGTGTACCAGCCGGCCGGCTCGCCGTAGCGGGCGGTGTCCGCCCGCGGGCCGCCCTTGGAATTCGGCGCGTACACCGGGTCCGACACCTTCTGGTACCGCATCGCACCGTCCTTGCTGTAACTGTGGACCGGCACCCGCGGTGCGTTGGTCGGCAACTGCTGGTAGTTCACGCCGAGCCGCGCCCGGTGCGCGTCGGCGTAGGAGAACAGGCGGGCCAGCAGCATCCGGTCCGGGCTCGGGCCGATACCGGGGACGAGGTTGTTCGGCTGGAACGCCGCCTGCTCGATCTCGGTGTGGAAGTCGGTCGGGTTGCGGTCCAGCGTCATGCGCCCGACCTCGATCAGCGGGTAGTCGCCGTGCGGCCAGACCTTGGTGAGGTCGAAGGGGTTGAACCGGTAGTTCTCGGCCTCGTCGAACGGCATGATCTGCATCTTGAGCGTCCAGCTCGGATGATCGCCGGCCGCGATGTGCTCGAACAGATCACGGGTGTGGTAGTCGGTGTCCATCGAAGCCATCTGGTCGGCCTCATCCTGGGTGAAGAACTCGATCCCCTGGTCGGTCTTGAAGTGGTACTTCACCCAGAACTTCTCGCCCTGCGCGTTGATCCACATGTAGGTGTGGCTGGAGTAGCCGTTCATGTGCCGCCAGGAGCGCGGGATCCCCCGGTCGCCCATCAGCCAGGTGACCTGGTGGGCGCTCTCGGGCGAGAGCGTCCAGAAGTCCCACTGCATGTCGTGGTCGCGGAGATTGTTGTCGGCGCGCCGCTTCTGGCTGCGGATGAAGTGCTGGAACTTCAACGGGTCCTTGACGAAGAACACCGGCGTGTTGTTGCCGACCATGTCGTAGTTGCCCTCGGTGGTGTACATCTTCAGCGAGAAGCCCCGGGGGTCGCGCCAGGTGTCCGGGCTCCCCCGCTCCCCCGCCACCGTGGAGAACCGGATCATCACGTCGGTCGTGGTCCCCGGCTGGAAGACCGCGGCCTTGGTGTAGGCGCTGACGTCCTGGGTCACCTCGAACCGGCCGAAGGCGCCACTGCCCTTGGCGTGCGGTTGGCGCTCCGGGATGCGCTCGCGGTTGAACTGCGCCATCTGCTCGATGAGGTAGTGGTCCTGCATCAGCACCGGGCCGTCGGGGCCGACGGTGAGCGAGTGTTCGTCGCTCTCGACCGGGATCCCGGCATCCGTCGTGGTCGGTGGGGGTTGGTTGTTCGTCACGGTCGTGCCTCCTGGGGGGCGCACGGAACGGGCTCGATGACACCCACGATCGTCCGGAGCGGGGCCGTCGTCCAGACCTCGAACGGGACTGGCCGGTCAGGCCCACGGGCCCACGAGTTCCCGGTACTCCTGCGGCAACTGGGACGTGATGTCGTCGAACTCCCCGGACGTGACGGCCTCGCGCACGGTGACGAGCACCGCCACGGCGCCGTCGTGTGCGGTCTGCTCGTCGACGTGCGCCCGGGCAGCCACGCGTCGCACGAACTCGGGGACGTCGAAGGCCTCCGCCTCCTCGCGCTTGATCAGCACGTCGTCCTTGAGCGGCTTCGGCAGCTGTGCCAGAAGGTCCCTCGCCTCGCCGCCGGTGATGCGATCGGCGAGGACCTCCAGCGTCACCCTCGCGAGCGTCTCCGCCACATCGCGGGACACCCCGGCCCTCTGGGCCACGCCGTCGATGAACGTCTCGTGGTCCACGTCGTCTCCTGATGTGCACCGGGTGCACGCGAGCGGGCGCGTCGGCTCTGCTCACCGAGAACTGGCGGGACTGTTCCGATCGACGCTACTCCCGCCCTCCCCGGCCGGCAGGGAGTCGACAACAGCGACTCGAGGCCTCGTAGGTCTCGGACCGGCGACGCTCAGCCGACGTCCCGGCGGCCCTGCTGGATCGCCCACGTATTGCCGTCGGGGTCGTCGAAGAAGACGAACGTGGCGAAGTCCTGGTCCTGCGGGTCGTGACCGGGTGTCATGCCACCGTCCTCGAAGTGCACGGGGCCGGTGAACTCGATCCCCGCGGCCTCCAGGTGGGCAGCCGCCTGCCGAATGTCCGGGACGACGAACTGGTTGCCCTTCACCGACCCCGGCGGGCCCTGCGGCAGTCCCTGGCCGAAGACGATCGAGCAGGGCGAGCCCGGCGGGGTGACCTGCACGACGCGGAAGCCCTCGTTCGGGTGGAAGTCATTGTCGACGGGAAAGCCCAGCTTGTCCCCGTAGAACTCCTTGGCGCGGTCAACGTCGCTCACCGGTACGACGAGCACTTCGAGCTTCCAGTCCACGGTCCCCTCCTGCGCTCAGCCTGTCCATCGGTCCCGCAAGGGTCCCGCTCGGGGCTGCACGTGCGCCCACAACGACCTGTCCGGAGCCTGGAGAGGTCGTGGTGCGCGCACTCGCGGGAGCGTCAGGTGCCGGTGATGTGCTCCGGTCGGATCGGCACCCGGCGCAACGCCTAGCCGGTCGCGGCCCGGACCGCCGCGGCCACCGCCGGGCCCGACGAGATCGTCGGCGGTTCCCCCACCCCGCGCACGCCGTAGGGCGCGTGCGGGTCGGCGTACTCGAGCACCTTCACCTGCATCGGCGGCATGTCGAGGATCGTCGGGATCAGGTAGTCGGTGAACGACGGGTTCCGCACGTGCCCGTCGGTCACCACGATCTCCTCCATCAGCGCCAGGCCCATGCCCTGCGCGCTGCCGCCGTGGATCTGGCCGACGACGGC
>JAOPUS010000124.1 GCA_025963345.1 Blastococcus sp.
CCGTCACCGGCGAGCAGCGTGGCCACAGCGGCCGGGGTGACGGTGTCCGACCCCAGGACCACCAGCCGGCGCCCGGGGGTGACGTGCGGGAGAACCAGCTCGATCGGCCGGCCGACGACGGAGACCACGGTCGTCTCCTCCACGGCCCAGCCCAGCCGCGCGCAGGCCAGCGTCACCGACGACGGGTGCGGCACGACGTCGACGGCACCGGAACCGTGCAGCCGGACCAGGGAGGCGCCGACGCCGGAGAGCATGGGGTCGCCGCTGGCGAGGACCACCACCCGGCGACCGGGATGGGCGCTCGGCAGCTCCTGGAGGGCCGGCCCCATCGGCGAGGGCCAGGGGATGCGCTCGGCCGCGACGTCGCCGGGGATCAGGCCGAGCTGACGGGAGCTGCCGCGCAGCACGTCCGCCCCCTCGACCGCCCGCCGGGCCGTCGTCGAGAGGCCGTCCCAGCCGTCGGCGCCGATGCCCACGACCACCACCGTCCTGTTCACGCCGGGAGGTCTCCCGACGGGCCGGCCGCCTCGGCCAGCAGCTCCTCACGCTGGGCCTCGGGCAGGAGGTCGACATAGACCGTCCCCTCGAGATGGTCCATCTCGTGCTGCAGGCAGCGTGCGGCCATCCCGGTCGCCTCGATGGAGACCGGCTGGCCCTTCAGGTCCACGCCGTCGATTCGGGCCCGAAAGGCGCGCGGGAGGTCGGCATAGGGGCCGGGGACCGACAGGCAGCCCTCCTCGGTGACCTCCTCTGCGGGCTCGTCGCCGACCGGGCCGGGCAGGACGAGCGTCGGGTTGATCGCGTAGCCGACGACGTCCTCGCCGTCGGCGTCCGGGCAGTCGATGACGAAGATGCGTGCGTCGACCCCGATCTGGTTGGCCGCGAGGCCGACGCCGTCGGCAGCGGACATGCTCGCGAACATGTCCAGCAGGAGCCGCCGGAGGTCCTCGTCGAACTCGGTCACGGGCGCGCAGGACCGGTGCAGAACCGGGTTGCTGCCGTAGGTGACGATCGGCCGGGCGACGCCGTCGTAACGGCCGGGCAGGCGCATGTCCGCCGATCCTAGGGACGGGGCCGCGACACCTGTTGACACCATGCCTCCGTGACCTGGCCGCGCGTGGACCCCGCGACCGCTGCCGGGCTGGCCCTCGGGGCAGCGGCGGACCTGCTGCTGGCCGATCCCCGGCGGCGTCATCCGGTCGCCGGCTTCGGCACGGCGGCAGCCGCCCTGGAGCGGCGGGTCTGGCGGGACTCCAGACCGGCCGGGGCCGGGTACGCCCTCGCGCTGACCGGAGCGGCCGTCGGACTGGGAGCGACGCTGGACCGGGTCGGGCGTGGACATCCCGCCGCCCGGGTCCTGCTCACCGCCGCAGCGACGTGGACGGTGCTCGGCGGGACGTCGCTCGGCCGCGCCGCGGCGACGATGCACCGGGCGCTGGCCGAGGGGGACCTGGCGGCCGCCCGTGCCGGCCTGCCGGCCCTCGCCGGCCGCGACCCCAGCACGCTCGGCGAAGCCGAACTGGCCCGGGCCACGGTGGAGTCCGTCGCGGAGAACACCTCGGACGCCGCCGTCGCCCCGCTGTTCTGGGGTGCCGTGGCGGGGATCCCCGGCTTGCTGGCCTACCGGGCGGTCAACACCCTCGACGCCATGGTCGGCCACCGCTCCCCCCGCTACGAGCGCTTCGGCTGGGCGGCCGCCCGGCTCGACGACGTCGCCAACTGGGTGCCGGCCCGCATGACAGCGGCGCTGACCGTGGTCTGCGCGCCGCTGGCCGGCGGCTCGGCGGCGGGTGCCCTGCGCACCTGGCGCCGTGACGGCGCCGCCCACCCGAGCCCCAACGCCGGGCGGTGCGAGGCCGCCACGGCCGGTGCGCTGGGGCTCCGACTGGGCGGCCGCAACGTCTACGGGAGCCGGATCGAGGACCGTCCGCCGCTCGGCGACGGCCGACCGCCGACCGCCGAGGACATCCACCGGGCCGTTCGGCTCTCGCGGGCCGTCTGGATCACGGCCGCGATCCTGGCCGCGGCGGGCCGGCTGCGCCGCGGCCCGCGCGACTGCCGCCGCTGAGCCGGATGGCGGGGCAGCACGCCGCGCGGCTCGGGCAGCACGAAGAAGCCCGCCGGATCGATCCGGGCATGACTGGCGGGCGGGTCGCCGGGGCCGCGGCCGCCGCGGCACGCGATCACGAGCGTGGCCACCGACAGGCCGCCCAGCCCGAGCAGGAACAGCACCACGAGAACGCCACCTGAGGTCATGCGATGACAGTGGCACTGCCGAGGCTTGTCGAATGCAGGCCAATCCGGCATGGTGGCCGCATGCCACTGGCCGCAGATCAGTCCACTGGACCGCGGGAGCTCGCCATGCTCATCGGCCCGGTCGCGGCGTTGCCCGGCCCCCGTTACGTCGGGCTCGCCCGGCGCATCCGCGATCTGGTCACCGCCGGCGCCCTGCCCGCGGGCAGCAGGCTGCCCGCCGAACGGGAGCTCGCCGGCGAACTGGACGTCAGCAGGGTGACCGTCGCGTCGGCCTACCGCGTGCTGCGCGAGCAGGGCTTCGCGACCACGCGGCACGGCTCCGGCACCCTCATCGAGCTGCCCGGCGTTCCCTCGTCCTGGGGAGCGCCCAGCAGCGATCCGGGCCTGCTCGACCTGGCGCACGCCGCACCCGAGGCGGCCCCGCAGCTGCTCCCGGCCTACCAGCAGGCACTCGCCGAGCTGCCCGCCCGGCTGGCCGGCCACGGCTATGCCCCGACCGGCCTGGTCGAGCTCCGGGCCGCCGTCGCCGACCGGTTCACCGCTCGCGGCCTGCCCACCGGACCCGAGCAGGTCGTCATCACCGCCGGGGTCGGCGACGCGACCGCGGTGGTGCTCGACACCCTTCTGCAGCCGGGGGACCGCGTCCTGGTCGAGCACCCGACCTACCCCGGCGTGCTCGGCATGGTGGCCGCGGCAGAGGGCCGGTGCGTACCGGTTCCCGTCGACCCGGCCGAACCGGACGCCCTCGTCCGGGCCGCTGGGCTGGCAGCCCGGCAGAGCAGCCCCCGGCTGGCCTTCCTGATGCCCGACTTCTCCAATCCGACGGGGGCGCAGTTGTCGGCGGCCGGCCGACGCCGGCTGGCGGCCACGCTGTGGCAGCAGGGCGTGCTGACCGTCGCCGACGAGGTCGCCGCCGACCTGCACCTGGACGGCGATGCGGAGCCGCCGTACGCGGCCGGGCTGCCGGACGCGGCCACCGTGACGATCGGCGGGCTGTCGAAGGCCGTCTGGGGAGGGCTGCGCATCGGCTGGTTGCGGACCGACGCCGCCCTCGCCGACCAGCTCGGTGCCGCTCTCGGCCGCCGCCAGCTGTCCGTCGGCATGCTGGACCAGCTCGCCGCGACCGTTCTGGTCGGTGAGCTCGATCAGGTACTGGAGCTGCGCCGCGCACAGCTCCGCGAACGGCGCGACGTCCTCCGCGCGGAGATCGCGGCCCGGCTCCCCGACTGGTCGGCTCCGTGTCCCGCCGGCGGGCTCTCCCTGTGGTGCCGGCTGCCCGGCGACCTCAGCTCCGCCGCCGTGGTGGCCTCGGCCGCCCCGCTCGGGCTCCTGCTCGCCGAGGGACGGGCCTTCGGGACCGGGCACGCGTTCGACGACCACCTGCGCCTGCCGTTCACCCTGCCGCCGGCGGAGCTGCGGACCGCGGTCGGGATCCTGGAGACGGTCTGCGGCACGCTGCGCTCGGATCCGTTCCGGCCCACACCCTCGCGGCCTCTCAGCGTCGTCTGAGCACCGTCGTCAGCTTGGCGTCGCATCCCTGGCACCCACCGTGACGGCGCGACGGAGCCGCTGAATTCCGGCCTCGGCAGTTCTGCCCACTTCAGCCGTTCGACTCCTGTGCGCAGCAGGTGCGGGACGTACGGTCCACGCATCGGAGGGAGGCCCCCCGGGCGCCATGGATCCGCGGATTCGGACACACGGCCGCGCGCGGTCCGACCGGGCACCCGGCTCGCCTCTGACGAGGGGGAAAAGCATGACCTCACCGGCTGTTGCCCGGCACCGGATCGTCGACCGCGCTCCGTTGGCGGCGGCCCCACCGGTATCGGGGGCGCCCGTCCCCAGACCTGGAGGCGAGTACCCACCGACAGCCACCCGCGTCGCCGGGCGCTACCGCTACGACCGGCGCACCGGCGACTGGTGGTGGTCGACCGAGATGTTCACCCTCCACGGCCTGCCGCCTGGCTCACCACAGCCGGACACCGAGGCCTACCTCGGGTACCAGCACGCCGAGGACCGCGCGCGCGTCCTCGAGGCGATCTCCGCCGCGTGCGCCAGCGGCCGGGACTTCGCACTGGAGACACGCATCGTCCGAGCGGACGGGCAGGAGCGCGACGTCGTCCTGGTGGGCGAGGCCGAGCTGGACGGCGGCGGCACGGCCACCGCCGTCGAGGGCATGGCCATCGACATCACCGAGTGCCACCCGCCCGGCTCGCCGACCCAGCGGGCCCAGGCCCTCCAGGCCGAGGTCGGCCAGCTGCGGGCCGCCATGGCCAGCCGCGCGTCGATCGAGCAGGCGAAGGGGATCCTGATGCTGCTCACGAGCTGCAGCGACCAGGTTGCCTTCGACCTGCTGGCGCACATCTCCAGCCACACCCACCGGAAGGTCCGTGACGTCGCGCTGGTGATCACCGAATCGGCGGCGGGCCGCAGCCGGCTGCCGGACGACGTCCGGGCCATCATCCGGGACGCCTGCCCTCCCACCCAGCCTCTCCGCTGAGCCACGGGGTGGCCTGACTCCCCTTCTCCCAGGTGCGTTCGGGAGAATGCCCCCGCACCCCGCCGACGCGTCCGTCTGCGCGGGCACCGAGGCCCCGGGGAGGGGAAGCGCGGCGTGCTCTACCTCATCGCCCGGTTCATCCTGCGACCGCTGTTCCTGCTCGCCTTCCGGCCGACGATCACCGGCCGCGAGAACGTGCCGGCCAACGGGCCGTTCATCATCGCGAGCAACCACCTGTCGTTCATCGACAGCATGGCGATCCCGCTCATGGCTCCGCGACGCGTCGGTTATCTGGCCAAGGCCGAGTACTTCACCGGCTCCGGCATCGGCGGGTGGCTGACCCGCACGCTCTTCACCGCTCTCGGCGCGCTGCCCGTCGAACGGGAGACGCACCGCGCCGCCCAGGCCGCGCTCGACACCGCCATGACCGTCCTGCAGGCGGGCGGCGGCTTCGGGATCTACCCGGAGGGCACCCGCTCCCGTGACGGTCGCCTGGCCCGCGGGAAGACCGGGGTCGCCTGGCTGGCGCTGACCGCCGACTGCCCCGTCGTCCCGGTCGCCGTCGCCGGCACCGACCGCATCCAGCCCATCGGTGCGAGCTGGCCGCGACCGCACCGCTTCTCGGTGACCTTCGGGCGGCCGCTCACCTTTCCCGAGCTCCACGGCAAGGCGGGCAACGGCAAGGCCCGGCGTGAGGTGACCGACACGATCATGGAGGCGATCGCCGAGCTGTCCGGCCAGGAGAAGGCCGGCTGGGGCGGAGCGCCGTCCGCGACGGCATGACCGGCGCCCTCCTGGTCGCCGGGACCACGTCGGACGCGGGCAAGTCGGTCGTCACGGCCGGGATCTGCCGATGGCTGGTCCGCCAGGGCGTCTCCGTGGCGCCGTTCAAGGCGCAGAACATGAGCAACAACTCGATGGTCACCGCCGACGGCGCGGAGATCGGGCGGGCCCAGGTCATGCAGGCGGCCGCGGCCCGGGTCGAGCCCGAGGCGGCCATGAACCCGGTGCTGCTCAAGCCCGGCGGGAACAACTCCAGCCAGGTCGTCGTCCTCGGCCGCGCCGTCGCCGACGTCACCGCACTGTCCTACCGGCCGATGAAGGCAGCGCTGCTCGAGCAGGTTCTCGAGAGCCTGGCCTCCCTGCGGGCCCGGTTCGACGTCGTCGTCTGCGAGGGGGCCGGCTCCCCCACCGAGATCAATCTCCGGCGCGACGACATCGCCAACATGGGGCTGGCCACCGCCGCTCAGCTCCCCGTGGTCGTCGTCGGCGACATCGACCGCGGCGGGGTCTTCCCCGCCCTCTACGGCACCGTCGCGCTGATGCCGCCGGAGGACCAGCGGCTGGTCGCCGGCTTCCTGGTCAACAAGTTCCGCGGCGACGTCCGGCTGCTCGAACCCGGTCTGGCCGAGCTGGCCCGCCTCACCGGCCGGCCGACGCTCGGGGTTCTCCCCTGGCTGGGCGGACTCGAGCTCGACGTCGAGGACTCCCTCGGCCTGCCCGCGGCCGGGCTCCCGGGCCTGGCGCCCCGGGGCGAGGAGGTGCTGCGCGTCTCGGTCGCCCGGCTCCCGCGACTGTCGAACTTCACCGATCTCGACGCGCTGGCGGCCGAGCCCGGCGTGCTCCTCCGGTACGCCGTCCGTCCGGAGGAACTGGCCGACGCCGACCTCGTCGTCCTTCCGGGCAGCCGGTCCACCGTGGCCGACCTCGGCTGGTTGCGGGAGACCGGCCTGGCCGACGCCGTACTCCGTCGGGCCGCGGCCGGAGGCGCGGTCCTCGGCATCTGCGGCGGCTACCAGATGCTCGCCCGGACGATCACCGACGACGTCGAGTCCGGCGCGGGGGCCGTAACCGGCCTGGGGCTGCTGCCGGCCGACGTCCGGTTCGCACGGGAGAAGACGCTCGGCCGGCCCTCCGGAGAGGCCCTCGGCGAGGTGGTGCACGGCTACGAGATCCACCACGGCGTGGTCACCGTCGACGACGGCGCCGAGGCGTTCCTGGACGGCGCCCGGTCGGGGGCGGTGTTCGGGACGACGTGGCACGGGGCGCTGGAGAACGACGGGTTCCGCCGCGCGTTCCTCACCCAGGTCGCGCGGACCAGCGGACGGCGATTCGTCCCCGCCCCCGACACCGACTTCGCCGCCGTCCGGGAGGAGCGACTGGACCGGCTCGGTGACCTGATCGCCGAGCACGCCGACACGGATGCGCTGTGGCGGCTGATCGAGAGCGGACCGCCCCCCGGCCTGCCGCTCCTGCCACCCGGCGCGGGTCTCAGCCCTCGCTGACCAGCTCCCGGATCTCCTCCGGCCATGGCGTCGCGGACCCACCGGCGATGCACACGTAGGTCGTGCGGACCTCGCAGCACAGCCCCTCGCCCACCCGGATGACGAAGCGCACCGTCAGGCTGGTGCGGCCCAGCTCGTCCAGTTCGGCGTCGACCTCCACGGTGTCGCCGTGGCGGGCCGACGAGCGCCACTCCAGGGTGCTGGCCACCACGACGTACTCCAGGCCGCGACCGTTGAGCTCCGGCCAGTCCACGCCGCGGCCGGCCCACCAGGAGCTCGCCGCCTCGTCGGCCCAGACGAGGTAGTGGGCGTTGAACACGATGCCCTGCTGGTCGCACTCGACGAAGCGGACGGGGGAACTCCACACCTGCGGCACGGGGGGCCACGTTATCCGGCCGCTACGGTCGGCCCGTGGCTCCTTCCCCGCTCGAGCGGTACCGCCCCCCTGGGCAGCGCGTCCTCGACAAGGTCATCCACCGGATCGACGAGCACTGCGCGGCGTTCATCCGGCTCGCGCCCTTCGCGACCCTGGCCACGGCGTCCCCCGACGGGTGGCCCGACGTCTCGCCCCGTGGCGGTGACCCGGGCTTCGTCCGGGTGCTGGACGAGAGCCGCCTGGCCATGCCCGACCGGCAGGGCAACAACCGGGTCGACAGCCTGCGCAACCTCGCGGGCAACCCACGGGCAGCACTGATGTTCTTCGTGCCGGGGATCGACGAGACGCTGCGGGTGTACGGC
>JAOPUS010000152.1 GCA_025963345.1 Blastococcus sp.
TTCGTGCTGCTGATCACCGGGGTCGGGTCGCTGATCCACATCTACTCGATCGGCTACATGGCGCACGACCCCGGCCGCCGCCGGTTCTTCGCCTACCTGAACCTGTTCATCGCGGCGATGCTGCTGCTCGTCCTCGGCAACAGCTTCGTGGCCCTCTACGTGGGCTGGGAGGGCGTCGGTCTCGCGTCCTACCTGCTGATCGCGTTCTGGTACACCCGCCCGGCGGCCGCCACGGCAGCCAAGAAGGCCTTCATCATGAACCGGGTCGGCGACGTCGGCCTGGCCCTTGCGATCTTCCTGATGTTCAGCCAGCTCGGGACGACGTCCTACGAGGGCGTCTTCGGCTCGGTCGGCACCCTGGCCGGCGGCACCGTGACCGCCCTCGGGCTGCTCCTGCTGCTCGGCGCCTGCGGGAAGTCCGGCCAGTTCCCCCTGCAGGCCTGGCTGCCCGACGCCATGGAGGGCCCGACCCCGGTCTCGGCCCTCATCCACGCCGCCACCATGGTGACCGCCGGCGTGTACCTGATCGCCCGCTCGGCACCCATCTACGACCTGACGGAGACGGCCCGCACCGTCGTCATGGCGATCGGCGCGCTCACCCTGCTGATCGGGGCGATCGCCGGCTGCGCCTACGACGACATCAAGAAGGTGCTGGCCTACTCGACGGTCAGCCAGATCGGTTACATGTTCCTGGCCGTCGGGCTCGGGCCGGCCGGCTACGTGGCGGGCCTGGCCCATCTGCTGGCACACGGCTTTTTCAAGGCCGGGCTCTTCCTCGGGGCGGGCTCGGTCATGCACGCCATGAACGACCAGGTCGACATGCGCCGCTTCGGCGGGCTCTGGAAGAAGATGCCGGTCACCTTCGTGACCTTCGGCCTCGGCTACCTCGCCCTGATCGGTTTCCCGTTCCTCGCCGGGTACTACACGAAGGACGCGATCATCGAGGCCACGTTCGACCGTGGCGACACCCTCGGGTACGCGCTCGGCGGGATCGCGGTGCTCGCCGCGGGGCTCACCGCCTTCTACATGACCCGGCTGATGTTCATGACCTTCTTCGGCCGCCCGCGGTGGGAGGAGGAGGTCCACCCGCACGAGGCCCCGCCGGTCATGACGCTGCCGATGGTGGTCCTCGCCGTCGGGTCCGTGGCCTCCGGCGCCCTGCTGGTCTCGGTCTTCCCGCTGAAGAACTGGCTGGCGCCGGTCTTCGGTGAGCCCGCGGAGGCCGAGCACGTGATCGCGCCGCTCACCATCAGCATCGCGCTCACCGTGGTCATGCTCCTGGGCGTGTTCCTCGCCTGGCTGTTCGTGGGCCGCCGCGAGGTGCCGGAGACCGCCCCGGTGCGCGTCTCGCCGGTGACCCGCGCCGCCCGCAAGGCGCTCTACGCCGACACGATCAACGAGTCGTTGTTCATGCGCCCCGGCCAGTGGCTGACCCGTGCGCTGGTCTTCTTCGACAACCGGGGCGTCGATGGCGCCGTCAACGGCATGGCCGCGGCTCTCGGCGGCTCCTCGTCGCGGCTGGGCCGCACCCAGACGGGCTTCGTGCGCACCTACGCCCTCGGGATGCTCGGCGGCGCCGTGCTGGTCGCGGGTGCACTGCTGGCGGTGACGGCGGGATGAGCATCCTGCTGACGAACGGAGAGGCTCCCGGACGTGTCTGACTTCCCGTTCCTGCTCGTGATGATCGCGCTGCCCGCCGTGGGCGCGGCCGTCGTCGCCGCGCTGCCCAAGGGCCGCGACGAGCTGGCCAAGCAGCTGGCGCTCGGCCTCAGCCTGGTGGTGCTCGTCCTCGCCGTCCTCACGACGGTGGCCTTCGACACCGGCGGTGACCGGTTCCAGCTGACCACGTCGGTGGCCTGGATCCCCGACTTCGGCGTGAACCTCGCCCTGGGCGTCGACGGCATCGCGCTGGTGATGCTGCTGCTCATCGGCGTGCTCGTGCCGGTCGTGATCGGCGCCTCCTGGCGCGACGAGGTCCCTGGCCGGTCGATGAAGGCCTACTTCGCCTGGCTGCTGCTGCTCGAGGCGATGATGGTCGGCGTCTTCGCTTCGACCGACGTGTTCCTGTTCTACGTCTTCTTCGAGGCGATGCTCGTCCCGATGTACTTCATCATCGGGAGCTTCGGCGGCCCGCGCCGGCAGTACGCCGCGGTGAAGTTCTTCCTGTACAGCCTGGTCGGCGGCCTGATCATGCTCGCCGCCGTCATCGGCCTGTACGTGGTGAGCGCCAGTCAGCTGGGTGAGGGCACGTTCGCCTTCGACGCGCTGCGACAGCTCGAGATCACCCCGGGCGTGCAGAAGCTGCTGTTCCTCGGCTTCTTCATCGCCTTCGCGATCAAGGCACCGCTGGTGCCGTTCCACACCTGGCTGCCCGACTCCGGTTCCGAGGCGCCCATCGGTGGCGCCGTGCTGCTCGTCGGCGTCCTGGACAAGGTCGGCACGTTCGGCTTCCTGCGGTACTGCCTGCCGCTGTTCCCCGACGCGTCCCGCTTCTTTGCGCCCTGGGTCCTGGTGCTGGCCGTGGCCGGGATCCTCTACGCCGCGTTGCTGGCGATGGGCCAGAGCGACATGAAGCGGCTGGTGTCCTACACGTCGATCTCCCACTTCGGGTTCATCGCGCTGGGCATCTTCGCGTTCACGACCGAGGCCGCCACCGGCGCGGTGCTCTACATGGTCAACCACGGCATCGCCACGGGGCTGCTCTTCGTCGTCGTCGGCATGCTCATCGCCCGCGGCGGCTCGCGGCAGATCCGCGACTACGGCGGTGTGGCAGCGAAGGCACCGGTCCTGGCCGGCGTCTTCCTGCTGGCCGGCCTGGCATCGCTGGCTCTTCCGGGCACCAACAGCTTCGTCAGCGAGTTCCTCGTGCTGATCGGCTCGTTCCCGTCGCAGCCGGTCTTCACGATCATCGCGACCACGGGCATGATCCTGGCCGCCCTCTACATCCTGCTGATGTACCAGCGCACGATGCAGGGGCCGCCCAGCGGCGTGCTGCTCGTCGAGGACGACGAGGACGTCGACCCAGTGCCCGCCGCGGCCGACGGTGGCACGGCGACGGCGACGCTCACGGCGCCCCGCCGAACACTGCGCGTCCTCGACCTCGACCGGCGTGAGCTGGCGGTCGTGGCGCCCCTGGTCGCCCTGATCATCGTGCTGGGCGTCTACCCCCAGCCGCTCCTGAACCTGATCGAGCCGGCCGTCAGCGCCACCATGAGCGACCTCGGAGGGTCCCAGCGATGATCCAGGCGCCCGACCTCTCCCTCGCCGCGCTCGCGCCGTTGCTGTTCGTCTTCGGCGCGGCCTGCGTCGGCGTCCTCGTGGAGGCCTTCCTGCCCCGCGACTCGCGGCACCCCGTGCAGGTCGCTCTCGCCCTGGTGGGCACCCTGGGGGCGCTGGTCTCCACGCTCCTGCTCGCCGGCACCCGCGAGGTCACCGCGGGCGGCGCGCTCGCCGTCGACGGCGCGGGGCTGTTCCTGCAGGCGACGATCGCCGGGCTGGGCGCCCTGGCGATCCTGCTGTTCGCCGAGCGGTCCCTGGACCCGGCCCGGTCCTCGTTCGTCACGTCGGCCGCCGTCCCGGCCGGGAGCCCGCGCGACCGTGAGCTGCTGACCTCCGAGCGGGTGCAGACCGAGGTCTACCCGCTGGCGTCGTTCGCCATCGGCGGCATGATGCTGTTCACCGCCGCGAACGACCTGCTGATCATGTTCGTCGCGCTCGAGGTGCTCAGCCTGCCGCTGTACCTGATCAGCGGCATGGCCCGCCGCCGCCGGCTGCTCTCCCAGGAAGCGGCGGTCAAGTACTTCCTCCTGGGAGCCTTCGCCTCGGCCTTCTTCCTCTACGGCCTGGCGCTGGTCTACGGCGCCACCGGCAGCGTCCGGCTCAGCGACATCCGCGCCGCAGCGGTCAGCGACGGCGGGGACGTGCTGCTCGTGCTGGGCCTGGCCCTGCTCGTTGTCGGCCTGCTGTTCAAGGCGAGCGTGGCGCCGTTCCACACCTGGACGCCGGACGTCTACCAGGGCGCCCCGACGCCGGTGACGGCGTTCATGGCGGCCTGCACGAAGGTCGCTGCGTTCGGGGCGATCCTGCGTCTCCTCTACGTCGCGTTCGGCACCAGCGAGTGGACGTGGCGCCCGCTGATCTACGGGGTGGCGATCGTCTCGATGATCGTCGGCGCCGTCCTCGGCCTCACCCAGACCGATCTCAAGCGGATGCTGGCCTACTCCTCGATCGCGCACGCCGGCTTCCTGCTCACCGGCGTGATCGGCCTCGGCGGCGGCGGGGGCGGGTCGGGGCTCGCGGCCACGATGTTCTACCTGCTGACCTACGGCCTGACGACGCTCGGCGCGTTCGCCGTCCTCACCCTGGTGCGGGACGGCGACGGCGAGGCGAGCCATCTGTCTCAGTGGGCGGGGCTGGCGTCGCGGTCGCCGCTGACCGCCGCGGTGATGACCTTGTTCCTCCTGGCGCTGGCGGGGATCCCGCTGACCGCAGGCTTCACCGGGAAGTTCGCCGTCTTCCGGGCAGCCATCGAGTCCGGTGCCTGGCCGCTGGCCCTCGTCGCCCTGCTGGCCAGCGCGGTGGCCGCGTTCTTCTACCTGCGGGTCATCGTGCTCATGTACTTCTCCCCGCCTGCCGCGGACGGCCCGACGGTCGGTGTCCCGGGGCTGCCGACGACGATCGTGCTCGCGATCACCGCCACGGCCACCCTGGCGCTGGGGATCGTGCCCGGGCCGGTGCTCGACCTCGCCCAGCGGGCGGCTATCTTCGTCGGTTGATGACCGGAGCCCGTGCCGCAGTCGAAGGCACTTCCACCGAGGTCTGGCACCAGGGTTCCACCCCGGCGTCGACCATCGGTCCCTGGCTCCCTGAAGGAGCACTCGGCGCCTCGCTCGCCGACGGCCTCGTCCGCGTCGAGTCGGCCCTGACGACCGCCGTCGGCAGCGAGCACCCGTTCGTGCGCGAGGCTGCCGGCCACCTGATGTCCGCGGGCGGCAAGCGGTTCCGGCCGATGCTCGCGCTGCTGGCCGCCCAGCTGGGCGATCCGGAGGCGCCGGACGTGACGCGCGCGGCCGTGGTCTGCGAGCTGACCCACCTCGCCACGCTGTACCACGACGACGTCATGGACGAGGCGGCCGTGCGGCGGGGTGCTCCCAGCGCGAACAGCCGCTGGACGAACAGCATCGCGATCCTCACCGGCGACCTGCTCTTCGCCCGGGCGTCGGACCTGCTGGCCGACCTCGGCCCCGAGGCCGTGCGGATCCAGGCGCAGACGTTCGAGCGGCTGGTCACCGGCCAGATCAAGGAGACCGTCGGCGCCCAGCCCGGCGACGACCCGATCGCCCACTACCTCGACGTCCTGGCCGACAAGACCGGCTCCCTGGTCGCGACCTCCGCCCGTTTCGGGGCGAGCTTCGCCGGCGTCGGGGAGTCCCTGGTCGTGGCGCTGACCGCCTTCGGCGAGGAGGTCGGGGTGGCCTTCCAGATCTCCGACGACCTGCTCGACATCGTCAGCCAGGGCGGTGCCTCCGGGAAGTCGCCGGGCACCGACCTGCGCGAGGGCATCGCGACCCTGCCGGCGCTGTTCGCGCTCGCCGGTGACGACCCGGCCGAGGCTCGGCTGCGCACGCTCGTGGCCGCCCCGATCAGCGACGACGACGACCATGCGGAGGCGCTGGCCCTGCTGCGCGCGTCGCGGTCACTGGCCCGGGCCAACGAGGTGCTGGCCCAGTACGCCGACCGTGCCCGCGCCCGGCTGGCCGACGTGCCCGCCGGCGACGTCCACGACGCCCTGTCGGCCCTCTGTGACTACGTGGTCACCCGCACCAGCTGAGCGCATCCTGAGCCGATGCGGGTCCCGTTCGCACTGATCGTCACCGCCCTGCTGGTGGCCGGCTGCACGGCGTCGTCCGAGGAACCGGCTCCCTCGGTGGGTGGGCCTGTGCTCGACGTCGCCGTCGTCGCCGACGGGCTCGATCACGCGTGGGACGTGGCGCAGGCGCCCGACGGGACGCTGCTCGTCGACGAGCGGTCCGGCGGGTTCACCGCCGTTCTCCCGGACGGCACCGTCCAGGAGGTGAAGGCCGGCTTCGACGACCTCTTCGCCCGCGGTGAGACCGGGCTGATGGGACTGGTCCTCGACCCCGGGTTCACCGGCAACCGGCGCTTCTACAGCTGCCAGGGCGTCACCGACGGATCGAGCTCGGCGGTCGAGGTCATCGGGTGGACCGTCTCCGCCGACTGGCGCACCGCCACGCGCGTCGCCGACCCGCTCATCGGCACGATCCCGGTCAACGAGGGCTCCGGTCGGCACGGCGGCTGCCGGCTGCGGTTCACCCCGGACGGCGCCCTGCTGATCGGGACGGGTGACAGCGCCGTCGGCAGCAACGCGCAGGACCGGGCGTCGCGCGCGGGCAAGGTGCTGCTCGCCGACCCGGCCACCGGCGAGGTGGCCGTGTGGACGTACGGGCACCGCAACGTTCAGGGGCTCGCCGTCCGGCCGGGGACGGGGCAGGTGTTCGCGGTGGAGCAGGGCACCAGCCGCGACGACGAGGTCAACCTGCTGAAGGACGGGGGGAACTACGGGTACGACCCCGACGGCGACGACGGCGGCTACGACGAGAGCGTCCCGATGACCGACACGGGGATCCCCGGGGCGATCCCGGCGGTGTGGGCCTCCGGTGAGCAGACGATCGCCACCAGCGGCGGCACGTTCCTCGACGGCGACCGCTGGGGGTCCTACGACGGCCTGCTGCTGGTCGGCGTCCTCAGGGGACAGGGCGTCCTCGCGCTGCGGCTGGACGACGACGGCGCCCTGCAGGAGCAGTTCCGGCTGCCCGAGCTCGAGGGCACCTACGGGCGGATCCGGACCGTCCAACAGGGCACGGACGGCGCCCTGTACGTGACGACGGACAATGGAAGCAATCAGGACCGCGTCCTGCGAGTGACGCCTCGGTAGCGCACCACGATGTCACGCCGAGTGGGGCCCGGAGGGTCCGCGCAGGCGCGACGAACGCGCTCAGCGCAGCCGGGGAACGGCTCCTGGCAGCGGTGTCATCCGCAGGATGACGATGTGCACCGTGTCGATGTGCCCCGTGTCGATGTGCACCGTGTCGATGTGCCCCGTGTCATTGCACGACCCAGTTGTCGTTGCCGATCAGGAGGGCGTCGAGATCGGCCGGCTCCGCGGTGCGGGCGACGTCGAGCTGCTCGGCCATCATCGCGTCGTAGGTCGGCTTCTGCACCGAGCGGAAGACGCCCATGGGGGTGTACCGGAGGTCCTGGGAGGACAGCCGGGACAGCGCAAAGGCGTACGCCGGGTTCTCGCGGTGCGAGTCGTGGACGACGATCTCGTCAGCCGCGACCTGGTTGGTCTCGGCGATCCGTAGCCCGCCGAAGTCGTCGCGCACCACGCAGGCGGCACCCTCGGGTCCGAACACCAGGGGCTTGCCGTGCTCGAGCGGGATCGACCACTGCGTGCCGGTGGCCGGGTCCTTCAACAGCTCGAACGCGCCGTCGTTGAAGATGTTGCAGTTCTGGTAGATCTCGACCAGGGAGGTGCCCTTGTGCTCCGCGGCCTGCCGCAGCACGTCGGTGAGGCCCTTGCGGTCGGAGTCCATGGCCCGCCCGACGAAGGTGGCGTCGGCGCCCAGGGCCAGCGACAGCGGGTTGAACGGGTGGTCCAGCGAGCCCATCGGGGTGGACTTGGTGACCTTGCCGACCTCGGACGTCGGCGAGTACTGGCCCTTGGTGAGGCCGTAGATCCGGTTGTTGAACAGCAGGATCGTCATGTTCACGTTGCGGCGCAGCGTGTGGATCAAGTGGTTGCCGCCGATGGAGAGCGCGTCGCCGTCCCCGGTGACGACCCAGACCGACAGGTCGGGCCGGGATGCGGCCAGGCCGGTGGCGATCGCGGGGGCGCGTCCGTGGATGGAGTGCATCCCGTAGGTGTTCATGTAGTACGGGAAGCGTGAGGAGCACCCGATGCCAGAGACGATGACCATGTCCTCGC
>JAOPUS010000153.1 GCA_025963345.1 Blastococcus sp.
GGATCCGCTCGTCCACCTCGCGGACGACGGTGAGCAGGTCGCGCCGGGTGGACTTGAGGTCCTCGAGCTGGGTGGCGAGGAAGCCGTGCCGCTCCTCCAGCGCCGCGAACTCCTCCAGTGCCAGCGGATTGACCTTGCCGAGGGTGGCGAGGTCGCGCTCGGCCTTGGCGGCGCGGCGCTCCTGGACGGCGCGGTCGTAGGGCACCGGATCGGGCTCGGGTTCCCCCGCCGCCTCGGCCGCGGCGACCTGCTGGGGAGTGGGCGGCACCGGGGCGGCGGGCCCGTACTCGGCCAGCAGCGTGGGCAGGTCGACGCCGTACTCCTCGGCCGCACGGACCTCGAGCGCCTCGATCCGGTACCGCTGCTCGGCGCGGGCGACCTCGTCGCGGTGCACCTCGTCGGTCAGCCGGTCGAGATCCGCTGTCGCCGCGCGGACGCGAGCACGGACGTCGAGCAGTTCCGCCTCGAACGTGCTCCGAGCGGAAGCGAGGGCGTCCCGCTCGGCCGCGGCACGGGAGAGCGACGAGCCGAGCGCGGCGAGCGCGGTCTCCGCGTCCGCGCGGACCGAGGCAGCCACGGCAGCCCCCCGTTCCCGGGCTACCCGGGCGAGAGCCGCCCGTTCCCGGGCAGCCCGCTCCTGCCGGGCCTGGCGGCGCAGGGACTCGGCCCGGCCGTGCAGGGCCCGGGCGCGTTCCTCGGCGGTGCGGACGGCAAGCCGCGCCTCGGTCTCCCCCTGACGGGCCACGGCGACCTCGGCGCGGAGCCGGTCGCGCTCGGCGGTGGAGGGCTCCTCCTCGACCGGCGCAGCCTCCGCGTCGGCCAGCCGCTGCTCGAGACCGGCCAGCGAGCTCTGCACCTGCTCGAGCGCCTGCTCGGCCCGCACCCGCGCGGCGAGGTGCCGCTCGGCCTCGGACGCCGCGGACCGCGACGCGGCCCCCAGCTCGGCCAGCGCGGTGGCGACGACGGAACGCGAACGATCCGCCAACTGCCGAGCAGCAAGCGCGTCGTCGACCTCGGCCGAGCGCGAACGCGCAGCCCCACGAGCGTCGGCCAAGCGCTCCGCCAGCTCCGCCGCGTGTTCGCTGGCGGCCCGCAGCTCCTTCTCGGCCTCGTCGACCCGCGCCCGGACGACGAGGTTGGAGGGTGCCTCGCTCTGCCCGCCGACCGCCCAGTCGGCGCCGACCAGGTCGCCTGCGGCAGTGACCGCGCGGACCCGCGGGTGGGTGCCGACCAGGGCCACGGCGGCGTCGAGGTCCGCGACCACGGCCACCCGCTCCAGCGCCCGGGCCAGCGCGGGCTGCAGTTGCGCCGGCGCCTCGACCACGTCGAGTGCCCACCGGACGCCGTCCGGGAGCGACGGCCAGCCGTCCCGCGGAACCGGCGGGAGCCCGCCGGTCACCAGCAGGCCCACCCGGCCGCCGTCGGAGTCCTTGAGGTGGGCCAGCGCCGCTGCGGCCTCGACGACGCCGGAGACGACGACGGCCTCGGCCATGCCGCCCAGCGCGGCGGTGAGCGCGACCTCGTTCCCCGACTGCACGGTGAGCCGGTCGGCCACCGGCCCGAGGACGCCGGGCAGGCCCGCGCCGAGCACGGCAGCGGCGCCGTCGACGGGAGTGAGTCCCTGTGCGAGGGCGTCGCGGCGCGCCTGCCACGAGGCGCGGTCGCGCTCGGCCGCCCGCTCGGCCTCGGTCAGCTCGGTGACCAGGCGGGCCGCGGCGGCGTGCGCGGCGACGGCGTCCTGGTGGGCGGCCACGAGGGCGACGTCGCCGTCGTCGGCGTCGTCGAGCTGCGCACGACGGTCGGCCAGACGCTCGGCGGCGACCTCGGCGCGGTCGCCAGCCTCGCCGGCCGCGAGCGCGAGGCGCTCGATCTCCGCCTGCCCGGCGGCCATCCGCGACCGCGCTGCGGCGACCTCGCCGGCGAGCCGGGCCAGACCCTCGCGGCGGTCGGCGAGTGCGCGCGCCGCGGCGACCCACGCGCGCTCGGCTTCGGCGAGCGCGGTCTCCAGTTCGGCGCGCTCGGAGACGACGCCGGCCAGGCGGCCGCGCTCGTTCTCCAGCCCCGTCGCGAGCTCGGCCTCGGTCGCGGCGACCCGGTCGGCCTCGGCGTCGAGCTGGTCGGGGTCGCGGCCGGGGGCGGCGGCCGGCGCGGCGGCGGCCAGGTGACGGTGCCGCTCGGCGGCCAGTTGGGCGACCCCGCGGAACCGCTCGGTCAGTGCCGAGAGCCGGTACCAGGTGTCGGAAGCACTCTGCAGGAGCGGCGCACTGGCCGAAAGCTCGGACTCCAGCGCCGATTCGCGCCGGGATGCCGTACCGAGGGTCGCCTCGACGAGGGCGCGCTTCTCCCGTGCTGCAGTCTCGTCGGCGACGTCCCGGTCGAGGGCGTCGCGCAGCTGCACCAGGTCGTCGGCCAGCAGGCGCAGCCGGGCGTCACGCAGGTCCGACTGCACTCCGGCGGCCCGGCGGGCGACCTCGGCCTGCTTGCCCAGCGGCGTGAGCTGGCGGCGCAGTTCCGTGGTGAGGTCGGCGAGGCGGTCGAGGTTGTGCGACATCCCCTCGAGCTTGCGGAGCGCCTTCTCCTTGCGCTTGCGGTGCTTGAGGACGCCGGCAGCCTCCTCGATGAAGGCGCGGCGGTCCTCCGGGCGACCGGAGAGGACGGCGTCGAGCTGCCCCTGGCCGACGATGACGTGCATCTCGCGGCCGATGCCCGAGTCGCTGAGGAGTTCCTGGACGTCGAGCAGCCGGACCTTGTCGCCGTTGATCTCGTACTCGCTCTCACCGGAGCGGTACATGCGGCGGGTGATCGACACCTCGGTGTAGGCGATCGGCAGGGCGCCGTCGGCGTTGTCGATCGTGAGCGTCACCTCGGCCCGGCCGAGGGCGGGGCGGCCGGCCGTGCCGGCAAAGATGACGTCCTCCATCTTGCCGCCGCGCAGGCTCTTGGCGCCCTGCTCGCCGAGAACCCAGGCGATGGCGTCGACGACGTTGGATTTGCCCGACCCGTTGGGGCCGACGACGGCGGTGATCCCGGGCTCCAGCCGCAGCGTGGTGGCGGACGCGAAGGACTTGAAGCCCTTGAGCGTCAGGCTGGACAGGTGCACAGAACAGGCACCCTAGTAGAAGGACCCCGTCCCTCTCACCATTCGCAGGCTCATGGCGAGCCGCTGGACAGGGCCTCAGGCCAGCGCAGGCTCGGCGCTGTCGCGCGCCAGGGAGAGCAGTTCGTGGGCGATGGCCGCGTCACGCTGGGCGCGCAGGTCATCGAGCTCCCGCTCCAGCCGGCGCACTCTGGCCCGCAGGACGGCGTTCTCCTCGGCTACTCGGAGCTCCGCGGGTGCGACGACGTGACCGAACAGGGCCTTGGCCATGACTGCGGCGGCCTTTCCGACGAGGAGGGTGGGCCCGGCGCCCCGGAAAGCCGGTCGGCGCGAGCTGTGGTATCCCCAGGGTGACAGGCCAGGACACGCAGGTCAACGCGAAGAATGCCTACTCACCGTGTCGGGGGGATGTCGCGTTCGTCACGCTGTGGTGAAACCCGTACTTCCCTGCGCCGGCTCGAAGTGACGGTCGACCCGCTGCACGGTGCCCGGCGCGCGCGGCCCGTCGAGCGCATCGAGCAGGGCGTCGACCGCTTCGGCCGGTCCCTCGACGACGACCTCGACCCGCCCGTCCGGGAGGTTGCGCGCCGAACCCCCGAGCCCCGCTGACGACGCGAGCTCGCGGACGAACCAGCGGTAGCCCACGCCCTGGACGCGGCCGGAGACGACGGCGACCGCGCGCCGGTTCACGGCCGACGCGTCCGGTTCGTCGAGATGCGGGGCCGTGGCTGACACTGCGGGCAGCTGTAGCTCGAGCGGTTCATGAACGACTCCCGTCGGATCGCCGTCCCGCACCGGGGGCACGGCCGGTCGGCCTGGCCGTAGACGGCGAGGAAGCGGGAGAAGTAGCCGCTCTGCCCGTTCACGTCGACGTAGAGCGAGTCGAAGGATGTGCCGCCCTGCGCCAGCGCCTCCCCCAGGACGTCGCGGACGCCGTCCAGGAGGTCGGCCACCTGGCCGCGGGTGAGCTTGTCGGTGGGCCGGGTGCCGTGCAGGCGGGCGCGCCACAACGCCTCGTCGGCGTAGATGTTGCCGACCCCACCGATCAGCGTCTGGTCCAGCAGCGCCCGCTTGACCTCGGTGTGCCGACGGCGCAGTGCGGCGGTGAAGGCCGCCTCGTCGAACGAGGGGTCGAGTGGGTCGATCGCGATGTGCGCGAGCCGGGCCGGGATCTCCTCCCCCACCGACTCCTCCACGGCGAGGCCGCCGAAGGTCCGCTGGTCGACGAACCGCAGTTCCCGGCCGCCGTCGGTGAACGTGAAGCGGGCCCGCAGGTGGGTCTCGTCCGGGGCGGAGGGCTTCTCGACCAGCAGCTGGCCGCTCATCCCGAGGTGGGCGACCATGGCGCCGCCGGAGGCGGAACCGTCGGCCTCGACGATGGGCAGCCACAGGTACTTCCCACGCCGGCGGGCGTCGGTGAACGTGCGACCGGTCAGGGCGGCGACGAAGTGCTCGGCGCCCTCGAGATGCCGGCGGACGGCGCGCGGGTGGTGGACCTCGACGGTGGCGACCGTCCGGCCGGCGACCCACTGCTCCAGGCCCCGGCGAACGACCTCGACCTCAGGAAGCTCCGGCATGGGCTCAGCTCTCGGGGTCGGCGTCCGTCAGCGCGCGCCAGGCGGTCTCCGCGGCCTCCTGCTCGGCGGCCTTCTTGGTCCTGCCCGACCCGCGGCCGTAGACGATGCCGGCGAGGACGACCGCCGCGGTGAAGGTCTTCGCGTGGTCGGGGCCGTCGTCCTCGACCAGGTAGCTGGGTGCGCCCAGGCCGCGGGCGGCCCCGAGCTCCTGGAGGCTGGTCTTCCAGTCCAGGCCGGCGCCGCGGGTGGCGGCCTCGACCAGCAGCGGGTCGAACAACCGGTGCACCAGCTGGGAGGCAGCGTCCAGGCCGCACCCCAGATGCACCGCACCGATCAGCGCCTCGAGCGCGTCGGCCAGGATCGAGTCCTTCTCACGGCCTCCGGTGGTCTCCTCGCCGCGGCCGAGAAGCAGGTGCGGTCCGATGCCGCCGTCGCCGAGATGGCGGGCCACCCCGGCCAGCGAGGTCATGTTGACCACTGAGGCACGCAGCTTGGCCAGCTGGCCCTCGGGGAGGGCCGGCTGGCTGCGATAGAGCTCGTCGGTCACGACCAGCCCGAGCACCGAGTCGCCGAGGAACTCCAGGCGCTCGTTGGTCGGCAGGCCGCCGTTCTCGTACGCGAAGGACCGGTGGGTCAGCGCCAGCCCGAGCAGGCCGTCCGGCAGAGCGACGCCGAGGGCGTCGTTCAGCCAGGTCGCGGCCCGCTCGGCGTGCACCTCACCACCCGGGGTCCAGCCGTCAGCAGCGCTCCGTGAAGAGCGCGTGCCGGCGGCCGTCGTCCCCACGATCGAAGGTCCCGCGATCAGACGGAGAGGACCTGACGGCCGGCGTACTGGCCGCAGTTCGCGCACGCCTGGTGCGGGGGCTTCGGCTGACCGCAGGCGCGGTTGGGGCACGGCGACAGGGTCGGCGCGGTCGCCTTCCACATCGCGCGGCGGGAACGGGTGTTGGAGCGGGAAGTCTTCCGCTTCGGGACAGCCACGGTCAGTTCTCCTCAGTGGTGGGGATCTCGCCGGGGGAGCCCGGCGAGGAAGTCGAAGGGGTGCCGAACTTCTCGGCGAGCCCGGCCCATCGGGCGTCCACGATCTCGTGGTGGTGGTCGGCCGGGAGATCGTCCAGGCGCTGGCCGCAGTCGACGCACAGGCCGGCGCAGTCCTCGGAGCAGACCGGCGCCAAGGGCAGGTTCAGGACCACGGTGTCGCGCGCCAGCGGTTCGAGGTCGAGGAAGTCGCCGTCGATGCGGCGGACCTCGTCCTCCTCGCTGGTGGCCTCGGTGGTGCTGCCCTCGTAGGCGTAGAGCTCCTGCAGGTCGAGGTGCACGGTGGTCTCGATGGGCTCGAGGCAGCGGGCGCAGGAACCGGTCACGGGGGCGTCGAGATCACCGGTGACCAGCACGCCCTCCATCACCGACTCCAGCCGCAGGCGCAGGTGCACGTCGGCACCCGCAGGGACGCCAATGAGCTCCACCCGCCACTCGGGAGGCGCCGGCAGCGTGCGCTCGATCTCCTGCATGGAGCCCGCGCGACGGCCCAGTTCCCGGAGGTCGACGCGCCAGGGGTTGGCTCGGGGGCGCCGGACGTCCTGGGACGTGGCGCCTGAGCGGTTCGAGGCAGCAGCAGGCATGTCAGTACTCGCGGTAGGCAGTGGGGTGGAGGGCCGGCCGGAGCCACCCCCTGAAGAGCGGGGCCACCGGCGGTCGGACCAGGGGTCAAGAGTACCCGATCCCCTTCGGGGGGTCGTCGGCAGCGAGGGGGTCAGGGCTCGCGCAGTGTCGTGCGTGCCTTCTCGACGGAATGGAGCATCCGCTCCAGCGTCGTCCCGAAGTCCGCGAGCCGGCTGTCGACGTACTGGTCGACCTCGGCGCGCATCCGGGCGACGTCCGAGGCGGTCTGGGCGCCCAGCTCGTCGGCGCGTGAGACGGCGCCGCGGTAGACCTCGGTCTCGGTGATCAGCCGCTCGTGCTCGGCCAGCGCCTCGGCGATCAGCGATGCGCGGTGGGTGCGGCCCTCCTCGATCAGTCGCTCGGCCTCTGCCTCGGCGTCGGCGAGCAGTTCCTCGGCCTCGGCCTGGGCGCGGGTGAGCAGCTCGTCACGCTGGCGGCGGGCGGTGCCCAGGAGCTCCTCGCGCTGGCGCCGCGCGGAGGACAGCAGCTGCTCGCTCTCCCCGCGCGTGCGGCCGGTGAGCCGCTCGGCCTCCGCCTGGGCCTGCTGAAGGATCTCGGTGCGCTGCTCGACGATCGCGCCGGCGGCCTGGACGTCCTCGGGCAGGGACTCGCGAAGGTCGTCGAGCAGGTCGAGCAGGTGGTCGCGAGGGACCATGCAGGAGCCCGACATCGGCACGCTGCGGGCGTTCTCGATGACCGTCGTCAGCTCGTCGACGGTCTCGTAGAGCCGGTAGACCACCTCGGTCATGACAACTCCCCCCGGGCCTGCTGCTCGGCGCGGTGGGCCAGCAACCGCTCGTGCACCGCCTTGGGGACGAGCCGGGAGACGTCGCCACCGAACATGGCGATCTGCTTGACCAGGCTCGAGGAGAGGTGGCCGACCTGCGGCGCGGTCGGGACGAAGAGGGTCTCCACGGCGGCGAGCTCGCGGTTCATCTGCGCCATCTGGAGCTCGTACTCGAAGTCGCTGACGGCGCGCAGGCCCTTGACGATCACCGGGATGTCGTTGGCCTTGCAGTAGTCGACCAGGAGGCCCTGGAAGCTGGCGACGACGACGTTGGGCAGGTCGGCGACGGCCTCGCGCAGGAGTTCCATCCGCTCGTCGACGGAGAACAGACCGGCCTTGCCGGGATTGACCAGCACGGCGACGATGAGCTCGTCGTAGAGGCCGGCGGCCCGGGAGATGACGTCGACGTGACCGTTGGTGACCGGGTCGAAGGATCCGGGGCAGACGGCACGCCTCACGAGGAGCGACCGTACCGGAGCTGAGCCTCTCCGTACCGCCGATCGCGCAGACCGATGAGCGGTGTCGGCCACTCCCATGGTTCCTCACGGCTCGGGCGCTCGATCACCACCACCGCGTCGGGGGCCAGCCACCCGCCGTCCGACAGTGACTTCAGCACGTCCCGGACCTCGTCGGCGGGGGTCGCGTACGGCGGGTCGGCGAGCACCAGATCGAAACGGGCCGGCGGCGCGCCGCCGACGACGGTGGGGACCGAGCCGGCGACGACCCGGCCACCCGGCAGCCCGACAGCGGCCAGGTTGTCCTTCAGCACGGGGAGGACCCCCGGCGAGGACTCGACGAACACCACGGTCTCTGCCCCGCGGGAGAGCGCCTCCAGGCCGAGCGCGCCGGAGCCTGCGTAGAGGTCGAGGACGGTGGCACCCCGGAGATCGAGCAGCGACTTCAGGGAATTGAAGAGGGCCTCGCGGGCGCGGTCGCCGGTGGGGCGGACCCCGGCACGCGGGACCTTGAGCCGCCGGCCGCCGGCGACGCCGGAGATGAGGCGGGTCATGGGGTGAGGCTCATGCCTTCTCCAGCCATTCCGCGCGCTCGTCGGTGGCCAGGGCGGCGACCTCGGCGGCGAGCCCCGGATGGTCGGCGAGGCCCCGTTCGGTCTCCAGCAGGGCGGTCGCCTCGGCGCGGGCGGTAGCGATGAGCTCCTCGTCCTCGAGCAGCGACAGCAGCCGGATGCCCGAGCGCGTCCCGGACTGCGCGGCACCGAGCACGTCACCCTCCCGGCGGGTCTCGAGGTCGAGGCGGGCGAGCTCGAAGCCGTCGGAGGTCGCGGCGACCGCGGCGAGCCGCTGCCCGGTCGAGGAGGACGTCGACGCGTCCGTGACGAGCAGGCAGAGGCCGGCGTGCTTGCCACGGGCGACGCGGCCGCGCAGCTGGTGCAGCTGGCTCACGCCGAAGCGGTCGGCATCGAGCACGACCATGACCGTGGCGTTCGGGACGTCGACGCCGACCTCGACCACCGTCGTCGCCACGAGGACGTCGATCTCCCCGGCGGCGAAGGCGCGCATGCGGGCGTCCTTGTCCTCCGGGCTGAGCCGGCCGTGCAGCACGTCGAGGCGGAGGCCCGCGAGAGCGCCGTTGCGCAGGATCTCGGCGATGTCGAGCACGGCCAGCGGCGGCCGGCGCTCACTGCCGCCGTCGTCGTCCGGAGCCCCGTCGGCGTCCTCGGGCTCGTCGTCGGGACCGGCGACGTCGCCGATCCGCGGGCAGACGACGTAGGCCTGGCGACCGGCGGCGACCTCCTCCCGGAGCCGCTCCCAGGCGCGGTCGAGCCAGGTGGGCTTCTCCGACTGCGGGACGACGGAGCTGGACACCCCGCCGCGGCCGCTCGGGAGCTGGCGCAGCGTGGAGATCTCCAGGTCGCCGTAGACGGTCATGGCCACGGTGCGCGGGATGGGCGTGGCGGTCATGACGAGGACGTGCGGCGGCCGGTTGCCCTTGGCGCGGAGAGCGTCGCGCTGCTCGACGCCGAAGCGGTGCTGCTCGTCGACGACGACGAGGCCGAGGTCGGCGAAGTCGACACCCTCCTGGAGCAGGGCGTGGGTGCCGATGACGATGCCGGCCCGGCCCTCGGCGACCTCTGCGCGGGCCTCCCGCTTCGCGGCGGCCTTGAGCGAGCCGGTGAGCAGGGTGACTCGGGTGCCGGACGGGTCGCCGTCGATCTCGCCGGCGCGCCCCAGCGGGCCGAGGAGCTGCCGGATTCCGCGGGCGTGCTGGGCGGCGAGGACCTCGGTGGGGGCGAGCAGGGCGGCCTGTCCCCCGGCGTCGACGACCTGGGCCATGGCGCGCAGCGCGACGACGGTCTTTCCGGAGCCGACCTCGCCCTGCAGGAGACGGTGCATCGGCTGGTCGCGGTCGAGTTCGGCCGCGAGCTCCTCCCCCACGTCCCGCTGGCCCTCGGTGAGCTCGAACGGGAGGGCGGCATCGACGGCGTCGAGCAGACCGGCCGGCCGGCGTGGGCGGGCGATGCCCGGTTCCAGGGCAGCGGCGCGGCGCCGGGCGGCAAGAGTCAGCTGGAGGATCAGGGCCTCGTCCCACTTGAGCCGCTCGGAGGCGTGTTCGACGTCCTCGAGCGTGGTGGGGCGGTGGATGTCCAGCAGGGCGGCGGCCAGTGACAGCAGGCCGTGGCGGGCACGGATCTCCTCGGGCAGCGGGTCGACCACCAGTTCGCCGAGCTCGCCCGAGGGGCCGAGCAGCAGCTTGACCGACTTCTGGATCACCCAGCTCGAGACGTCCTTGCTGGCCGGGTAGATCGGCACGAGTGCGCGGGCCCAGTCGTCGTCCCCGGTGTCGTCGTCGAGCATGTGGCAGTCGGGGTGGGTGAACTGCAGCTTGCCCGCGTAGGTGCCGACCGTGCCGGCGAACAGACCCCACCGGCCCTGCTCGAGCTTGGCGTGCTTGTTGTTGAAGAAGACCAGTTTCATCGAGCCGGCGCCGTCTCCGACGGTGACCTCGGTGATGGTGCCGTGGCGCTGCCGCATCCGGCGGCTGCTCACGCTGGTGACCATCGCGAGGATCGTCACGCGGTCGCCGACCTGCAGGTCGTCGAGGCGGGCCATCTCGCCGCGGCGGGCGTAGCGGCGCGGGTAGTGGCGCAGCAGGTCGCGCACCGTGTGCAGCGAGAGCTGCTCGGCCATGCTCGTCGCCGTCTTCGGGCCGAGAACGCGGGCGAGCGGGGTCTCGAGGGTCACCGCCATGGCGTCACTCGACCCCCACCTGCACGAGGAGGCCGTCGGGACCGCCGCCGTACCGGGTCACCTCGATGGTGGGGTGCTGGGTGGCCAGGTGGCGGCAGACCACGTCACCCAGGGCCTCGTCGGGACCGACGACGAGGGTCGCCATCTCCCCGCCGGCCGAGAGCAGGCGGTCGAGCAGGTCGCAGGCGACAGCGGCAAGATCGCTGCCGATCACCACGACGTCCCCCTCGGCCGAGCCCAGGGCGTCACCGGGCTGGCAGCGGCCCGCGGAGGTGAGCGCCTCCTGCTCGGCAACCGTGACCTCGGCCCAACGGGTCGCCGCCGCGGCCTCGGCCATGGCAATGACGTCGTCACCGAAGCGGCGGGCCGGGTCGGCGACGGCGATGGCGGCAAGGCCCTGCACCGGCGATCGGGTGGGGACGACGCCGACGTCCCGGCCCTCCTCGCGGGCGCGGGAGGCGGCGCGGGCGGCGACGGCGGACAGCTCGGAGTCGTTCGGCAGGACCACCACCTCAAAGGCGGCGGAGGCGATCACCTCGTCCAGGATCTGGTCCTCGGTGACGCCGTCGGGACCGCAGGCGAGGACCCGGACGCCCTCGCCCCGGAAGAGGTCGGCGAGCCCGTCGCTGGCGACGACGGCGACCACGGCGCGGGTGCCCGGGACCGGGGCCGACGGGGGCACGGGGGCCAGCGGGGAGACCGAGATCCGGTAGGGACGACCCGCGTCGATCCCGGCCTCGATGGCGGCACCCACGTCGGCGACGTGCACGTGGACGTTCCACTCACGACCGGTCGGCGTGTCGACGCCGACGACGACGAGGCTGTCGCCCAGCGCGGCGAGGCGGTGGTGCAGACGGGCGACGGCGTCCTCGTCACTGTCGGCGAGGAGGTACTGGACCTCGCTCCCCGGGCCGGCGGGGGGCTGGTGCGGCAGGTGTTCGCCGGTGTGGTGGTGGCCGCGGTCGCGGCGGGCGAGCGCGGGACGGGCCGGTTCGACACCGGTCACGGTCGTCACCAGGGCGTCGAGGACGAGGCAGAGGCCGGCGCCGCCGGCGTCGACGACGCCGGCCTCACGCAAGACCTCGAGCTGGCTCGGTGTCGCCTCGAGGGCGACGCGGGCGCCGTCGGCTGCCGCGCGGACGACGTCGGCCAGGTCGGCGCGGCCTGCGTCGACGGCGGCGACCGCGGCCTCGGCGCCGGACCGGGCGACGGTGAGGAAGGTGCCTTCCGCGGGGTCGGCGACCGCTGTGTAGGCGGTGTCGGCCGCCTTCTGCATGGCCGCGGCGAAGGCGGGGCCGTCGGCGGGTGGCTGGCCGGCGAGCTGGTCGGCCAGGCCGCGCAGGAGCTGGGCGAGGATGGTTCCGGAGTTGCCCCGGGCGCCGAGCACGGCGCCGCGGGCGAGGACCGACCAGGCGGACTCGGTGGTTCGTGCACCCTGCGCGTCGAGCGCGGCGACGGCGGCCTGGGCCGTCAGCAGGAGGTTGGTGCCGGTGTCGCCGTCGGGCACGGGGAAGACGTTGAGGTCGTCCAGCCGGCCGCGGGACTCGGACAGGACCTCGACCGCGGTTCGGTACCAGTCACCGACCGCTGCGTCATCCAGCGCCTGCAGCACGGGCGGAGGGTACCCATGTGATGTGACAGAACCGGTCGATCCGCTGGATCCGGTGCCCGATCGGGGGGTGCGGCGACGTCTCCGCCCCGGAGCGGTTAGACTTCTGGAAGGTCTTGATCCGGGTGCTGCCTTGCCCCGCCGTCTGTGAACGATTCTCTGGGAGTGATTAACCGTGGCTGCCGTGTGCGATGTGTGTAGCAAGGGGCCCGGTTTCGGTATGTCGGTGTCACACTCGCACCGCCGCACGCCGCGCCGTTGGAACCCGAACATCCAGTCCGTGCGGGCGCTGATCGCCCCCGGAACCCGTCGCCGGATCAACGCGTGCACCTCGTGCATCCGCGCCGGCAAGGTCGTGCGCGCCTGACCTGACGGTCAGCGCGTCCCGGC
>JAOPUS010000174.1 GCA_025963345.1 Blastococcus sp.
CCTTCCCGAGGGCAGCAAGAGCCGGCCGAAGGCCGAGGCCGAGGGCCTGCGCGTGGTCACGCCCGCCGAGGCGGCCGCCGAGGCCGACCTGATCATGATCCTCGCGCCCGACCACGTGCAGCGGACGGTGTACGCGGAGTCGGTGGAGCCGAACCTGCAGGACGGCGACGCGCTGTTCTTCGGCCACGGCTTCAACATCCGCTTCGGCTACATCAAGCCCCCGGCCGGTGTCGACGTCGCCATGGTCGCCCCGAAGGGCCCCGGCCACCTCGTGCGCCGCGAGTTCGAGAACGGCAAGGGCGTGCCCTGCCTGGTCGCCGTCGAGCAGGACGCGAGCGGCAACGCCCTCGCCCTGGCGCTGTCCTACGCGAAGGCGATCGGTGGCACCCGGGCCGGCGTCATCAAGACGACCTTCGCCGAGGAGACCGAGACCGACCTGTTCGGCGAGCAGGCGGTGCTCTGCGGTGGCGCCAGCGCGCTGATCACTGCCGGGTTCGAGACCCTCACCGAGGCCGGCTACCAGCCCGAGGTCGCCTACTTCGAGTGCCTGCACGAGCTGAAGCTGATCGTCGACCTCATGTACGAGGGTGGCATCGCCAAGCAGCGCTGGTCGGTGTCCGACACCGCCGAGTACGGCGACTACACCTCCGGGCCGAAGATCATCGACGCCCGCGTGAAGGCGGCCATGGGCGATGTCCTGGCGCGGATCAAGGACGGCACCTGGGCCGCCGAGTTCATCGCCGACCAGGACGCCGGTGCGCCCGACTTCAAGCGCCGCCGGGCCGAGGCCGAGGCGCACCCGATCGAGGAGACCGGGCGCAAGCTGCGCGGCCTGATGAGCTGGGTGTCGGCGTCCGACGACTACACCGGCACGGCTGCCCGCAGCTGATCCCTCACGCAGAACGGCCCCTCTGCCATCGGGCAGGGGGGCCGTTTCGCGTGTCATGACCTCAGTAGCTGATGCCTCGGGAGGCGTAGAACTGCTTGGCCTGCGGCTGCATGAGCAGGAACACGATGATCCCGGGCAGGACGAACCCGACCAGGGCCGAGAACGAGAACCCGTAGCCGGACGCCACCGAGAAGATCAGGTAGAGCAGTTGGACCCCGATGGAGGCGTAGCTGCCCAGCAGGAGCAGGCGTGGTGACTTGCCCTGGATCGCCTGGATGCCGCCGATCAGGACGACCACGGCGGTCGCGATGGACACCAGGTAGAGGAGCCCCAGGATCAGGTTGAAGTCGAACACGATCCCGATCGCGAACAGCCCGATCAGACCGAACAGGCTCCCGATGCCGCCGATGACGATGCCGATGATCGCCGCGGCGGTCACCTGGGACGGGCGCTGGTTGCCCGCCGCGCCGTAGCCGGCCGGGGGACCGGAGGAGGACGGCGCAGGGTTGTATCCCTGGGCCGGCTGGGGTGCGCCCCAGCCGGGCTGGTCCTCCGGAGCGCGCCCCTGCGGGTAGTTCGGGTCGGAACCTGGGGTGGGGCTGGACATGGGGCAGCTTCCTCCTGGGCAGGCCGCCGGGAGTGGCGGGTCGGTGGCGGAGTGTAAGGCGCGTTACACCGCCAGGGGGAGATCTCCGATATCGATCCGGATACGCCGGTCGACCGGACGGGTTGACGCTCAGGCCCCGCGGCGTGCCCGGTGGGCGGCGAAGAACTGTGCCGACGGCGGCAGGCAGAGCAGGACGACGATCGCCAGCGCTGCCACCAGGAGGAGCAGGTTGAAGACGATGCCGCCGCCGCTGCTGCTACCGCTGTCGCCGACGCTGCCGAAGAACCCGATCAGGGAGAAGGCCAGGGCGATCGACCCGGCGACCAGGAGCATCACGCGGCTGCGCCCACGCAGGGCCCACACCGAGCCCCAGATCATGACCACCGTCCACGCCAGGGCGAGCAGTCCGACGACGATGAGCACCCCGCCGACGGCGCCAGCGACAGCGCCCAGTCCGGGGATCTGCTCGTCCGCGGAGCCGGCCGACCCCGAGGCGACGGCCCCGACAACGATGCTGAACAGGGAGACGAGCACTCCGAGCGCACCGAAGATGAAGCCGAGGACGGCGGCGATGATCACGTGCGGCGGCTTGGCGGGCACCGCCGACATGCCGTACTGGCCGTACCCGGGCTGGCCGTAGGCCGGCTGCTGCCCGTACTGGGCGTCGTACGGAGCGGGCGCGGCGTACGGCTGCTGCTGGCCGTACTCGGGCTGCCCGTAGGCCGGCGGCTGCCCGTACGGGGGCTGCTGCGGCTGGCCGTACTGGGGCTGACCCTGCGGGGGCTGGCCGTACTGGGGCTGGCCGTACTGGGGCTGGCCCTGCGAGGGCTGCCCGTAGCCCGGCTGCTGCCCGTGAGGGTCCGCCGGGGTCCCGTACGGCTGCCCACTGCCGCCCTGGCCGTAGGGGTCGTCGGAACGACCCGGGTCGTCGGTCTGGCTCATGGTCTCCTCCGTCGGCTCCGGCAGTCCCGGATCTCGTTCGGCCAGGATGTCGGGGCGGCCGGTCGGGCACAAGCACGCCACTCCTGCCGGTGCGGTGTCGAGCCGCTCCGGGCGCGCTCCTAGGCTGTCGCCCTGTGACCACGACCATGCCCGTCGTCCTGATCGCCGAAGAGCTCGCCCCGAGCGTCCTGGAGGTGCTCGGCGCCGACGTCGAGATCCGGCACGTCGACGGCGCCGACCGTGCGGCCCTGCTCCCTGCTCTCGCCGACGCGGCGGCGGTGATGATCCGCAGCGCCACGCAGATCGACGCCGAGGCACTGGCTGCGGCACCGAACCTGAAGGTGGTCGCGCGCGCGGGCATCGGGCTGGACAACGTCGACGTCCCGGCCGCCACCGAGCGCGGGGTCATGGTGGTGAACGCGCCGACGTCGAACATCGTCAGCGCCGCCGAGCACGCCGTCGCCCTGCTGCTCGCCGCCGCCCGCCAGATCCCGGCCGCCGACGCGTCGTTGCGCGAGGGTGCCTGGAAGCGATCGAAGTTCATGGGCGTCGAGGTCACCGACAAGACCGTCGGCGTCGTCGGGCTCGGGCGCATCGGCGTTCTCGTGGCTCAGCGCCTGGCCGCCTTCGGCGTCACGCTGATCGCCTACGACCCCTACATCCAGCCCGGCCGCGCGGCCCAGCTGGGCGTGCGGCTGGTCTCGCTGGAGGAGCTGCTCCGCGAGTCGGACTTCATCACCATCCACCTGCCGAAGACGCCCGAGACACTGGGCCTCATCGGCGCCGCGGAGCTGGCCACCACCAAGAAGGGCGTCATCATCGTCAACGCCGCCCGTGGTGGGCTGGTCGACGAGGCGGCCCTGGCGGAGGCGCTGGCCTCGGGCCAGGTCGGCGCTGCGGGCATCGACGTCTACGCCAAGGAGCCGTGCACCGACAGCCCGCTGTTCGGGCTGCCGAACACGGTCGTGACGCCGCACCTGGGCGCGTCGACCACCGAGGCCCAGGACAAGGCCGGCACGGCCGTGGCCCGCTCGGTACGGCTCGCACTACAGGGAGAGTTCGTTCCCGACGCGGTGAACGTCCAGGCCGGCGGGGTCGTCGCCGAGGACGTCCGCCCGGGCCTCCCGCTGGCGGAGAAGCTCGGCCGGGTGTTCACCGCCGTGGCCGGGGGGCTCGCCCAGTCGGTGAACGTCGAGGTGCGCGGCAAGATCGCGGAGTTCGACGTCTCGGTGGTGCAGCTCGCCGTCCTCAAGGGCGTCTTCTCCGACGTCGTCGAGGAGCAGGTGACCTACGTGAACGCCCCCCTGCTGGCCGAGCAGCGCGGCCTGGAGGTCTCACTCTCCAGCGACGTCGAGAGCCCCGACTACCGCAACCTGATCACCGTGCGCGGCGCGATGGCCGACGGCACCGCGGTGACCGTCTCCGGCACTCTGTTCGGCAAGAACCAGGTGCCGAAGCTGACCGAGGTCGACGGGTTCGACATCGACCTGGACCTCTCGGGCTACCTGCTGTTCTTCATCTACACCGACCGGCCGGGTGTCGTCGGCACTGTCGGCGCCGCGCTCGGGGAGGCCGGCGTGAACATCGCCGGGGCCCAGGTCAGCCGCACCACTCGCGGGGGAGAGGCACTGATGGCGGTCACCGTCGACGGTCAGGTCCCGGCGGAGCTGCTGGGCGACATCGCCGGCCGGATCGGGGCCCGCGAGGCCCGGGCCGCCGACCTCCACACCGTCTGACCTAGGGTTCTTTGCCATGCGGCTGGCAGTGATCGCGGGTGACGGGATCGGTCCCGAGGTGGTGGCCGAAGGGCTGAAGGTTCTCCGGGAGGTGGCTCCCGATGTCGAGACCACCGACTACGACCTCGGTGCCATGCGGTGGCAGCACACCGGTGAGCTGCTGCCGGACACGGTGCTCGACGAGTTGCGGCAGCACGACGCGATCCTGCTCGGCGCCATCGGCGACCCCAGCGTGCCGCCGGGGATCCTCGAGCGCGGGCTGCTGCTCCGGCTGCGGTTCGAGCTCGACCACCACGTCAACCTGCGCCCGGCCAAGCTCTTCGACGGCGTGCGCAGCCCCCTGGCCGACCCCGGTCCCATCGACATGCTCTGCATCCGCGAGGGCACCGAGGGGCCCTACGTCGGCAACGGCGGGGTGCTCCGCAAGGACACTCCGCACGAGGTCGCCACGGAGGTCTCGCTCAACACCGCGTTCGGGGTGGAGCGGGTCGTGCGGTACGCCTTCGAGCGGGCCGTGGCGCGGCCGCGCAAGCACCTCACGCTGATCCACAAGACGAACGTGCTCACCCACGCCGGCGGGCTCTGGTCGCGCATCGTCGAGGAGGTGGCACCGGAGTTCCCCGAGGTCACCGTCGCCTACCAGCACGTCGACGCCGCCTCGATGTTCTTCATCACCGACCCGGGCCGCTACGACGTGATCGTCACCGACAACCTCTTCGGCGACATCGTCACCGACGTCGCGGCCGCGGTGACCGGCGGGATCGGCCTGGCCGCCAGCGGCAACCTCGACGTCTCGGGCACCAACCCGAGCATGTTCGAGCCGGTGCACGGCTCGGCACCCGACATCGCCGGTCAGGGCATCGCCGACCCGACGGCCACGGTGCTCTCGATCGGGCTGCTGCTGGACCACCTGGGGCGCACCGAGCAGGCGAAGAAGGTCAACGCCGCCGTGGCCTTCGACCTGTCCACCCGCTCACCGCAGGGGCCGGTCCGGACCACCGACGTCGGCGACCGGCTCGCGGCCCTCGCCAGCGGCTGAGCGGCCGTCCGCTATCCGCACCGAGGGGTCGCCGTCCTCACCGCAGAACGTCAGGACGGCGACCCGACGGTGAGGTCGGCGATCGTGGTCGGTCCGCCTTCGACGGGCGACGGGGTGCCAGGCGGGGAGGCGACCGTGATTTACTCGTCGGCGATGCACACCACCGGCACGATCATCATCAGCTAGCGCGCAGTCACCTCCCCGACTGCGCGCAGACCTCCCGTACCCGGGGGGTCTTTTTCGTGTTCGGGCCGAACGTCACCGCACCCGGGAGAACTCCATGAGCACCGACCTCGACTTCCACGTCTTCGACACCACGCTGCGCGACGGCGCCCAGCGGGAGGGCGTGAGCTACTCCGTCGCCGACAAGCTCGCCGTCGCCCGGCTGATGGACGAGGTCGGCGTCGGCTTCATCGAGGGCGGATGGCCGGGTGCCCTGCCGAAGGACACCGAGTTCTTCGCGCGGGCGCGCACCGAGCTGTCGCTGAAGCACGCCCAGCTGGTGGCGTTCGGGGCGACCCGCAAGGCCGGCGTCCGGGTCGAGGACGACGGGCAGGTGCGGGCCCTGCTCGAGGCGGAGACGCCGGTCGTGTGCCTGGTCGCGAAGTCCGACGTCCGGCACGTCCGCGATGCCCTGCGCACGACGCTGGAGGAGAACCTGGCGATGGTGGCCGACACGGTCGCCTTCTTCGTGGGGCACGGCCGCCGGGTCTTCCTCGACTGCGAGCACTTCTTCGACGGCTACGCCCACGACCCCGACTACGGCGTGCGGGTGCTCGAGACCGCGTTCGCCGCCGGCGCCGAGGTCGGCGTCATGTGCGACACCAACGGGGGCATGCTGCCCATGGGGATCGGCCGGGTGGTCGCCGACGTCCGGGCGCGGGTCTCCGGCCGGCTCGGCATCCACTGCCAGGACGACACCGGCTGCGCGGTCGCCAACTCACTGGCCGCCGTCGAGGCCGGGGTCACCCACGTGCAGGGCACCGCGAACGGGTACGGCGAGCGGGCCGGGAACGCCGACACGTTCGCCCTGATCGGCAACCTCGTGACCAAGATGGGGCTGCCCGTCGTCCCGGCGGAGTGCCTGCCGGAACTGCAGCGGGTCAGCCACGCCATCGCTGAG
>JAOPUS010000175.1 GCA_025963345.1 Blastococcus sp.
CTACGTGAAGTCAACCGGCAGCAGCGTGCAGATCAACCTGCCCAAGACCGCGCTCAAGCCACCAGTGAGCTTGGAATGGAAGATCCCGCAGTGGAGCAACACGATCGAGCGCAACCGTGCCCGGTCCTACTTCCAGGCCTACGCGGCGGCATGTGCGCTTCACTTCGCCGAGAAGGCACTCGAGGAGATCCGCGCCGGTCGTACCAAGACGTGGGAGAAGTTCGAGGTGCCACAAGAAGGCATCGGCTGCGGCTTCACCGAGGCGGTTCGCGGTGTGCTGAGCCACCACATGGTCATCCGGGACGGCAAGATCGCCAACTACCACCCGTACCCGCCGACCCCCTGGAACGCCAGCCCGAGGGACAGCTACGGGACACCCGGGCCCTACGAGGACGCCGTCCAGGGGCAGCCGATCTTCGAGGAGAACGACCGCGAGCACTTCAAGGGAATCGACATCATGCGCACGGTGCGCAGCTTCGACCCCTGCCTGCCGTGCGGCGTCCACATGTACCTCGGGAACGGGCAGACGCTCGAGCTGACCCACTCACCCACCCAGTCGCTCACCGGCGAGTGACGGGGCCGGCGGTGGGGCCGGCGGGGACAACGCCCGTGGACACCGGCGGCGGGCCGGACATCCGGGTCACGGGGGAGCGCATCGAGTCGTTGCTCGAGGCGGCGTCCACCGGCGGCCGGGTGGCGCGCGAGCGGGCCGAGGAGCTCGTGCGGCTGGTCGTCGACCTGTACGGCGCCGGCCTGGAGCGGCTGCTGGAGATCGTGCACGAGTCCGGGCGACTGGACGACGACCTGCTCGACCGGCTCACCGCGGACGACCTCGTCGCCAGCCTGCTGGCGGTGCACGGCCTGCATCCCGACAGCGTCGAGTCGCGGGTGGCGCGGGCGCTGGACGGGGTCCGCCCCTACCTGGGCTCCCACGGTGGCGACGTGGAGCTGCTCGGGCTGACCGACGACGGCCGGGTGCGGCTGCGGATGCTCGGCAGCTGCGACGGCTGCCCGTCGTCCTCGGTCACCCTGACCCTCGCGGTGGAGACCGCCATCCGCGAGGCTGCGCCCGAGGTGAGCGGGATCGAGGTCGAGGAGGCAGCCGTCGCCGGTGCGAAGGGCGCGTCGGTCATCCCGGTCACGGCCCTGCGCTCCCGCCTCGACGCCGGCGCCGGTCCGGAGGGTGGGGGAGCGGTCGACTGGACCACGGTCGAAGGACTCGGCGTCCTGGCTCCCGGTGAGGTCGGCGGGTTCTCCGTCACGGGAACGGCCGTCGTGGGCATCCGCATCGGCAGCGACCTGTACGCCTACCGCGACCGGTGCCCGTCCTGCGGCGGGAGCCTGGCGAACGGGTCCGTGGCGCGCAGGCTCGGTGGTGCTGCCGGCGATGCGGTCCTGCGCTGCGCTGCCTGTCACGGGCACTACGACGTCCGTCACGCCGGTCGCGGGCTGGACGGCACCGACGCCCACCTCGAGCCGGTTCCGTTGCTCGCCCGCGACGGCGTCGTCGCGCTCGCTGTTTCCCGGGCGGTGAGCGCGTGATGAACGCGGGGCCCGGCAGGGGCGCCAACCCGCTGGCCGTCCTGACGCGGGTCAGCGCGACGCGGCCCGAGCCCAGCGCCCAGGAGCGCTGCGAGATGTGCGCGGAGGAGATCGGGGAGCAGCACCAGCACGTCGTCGACCTGACCGGCCGGGGCCTGATGTGCACCTGCCGTCCCTGCTATCTGCTGTTCACCGCGGAGGATGCCCAGCTGCGCTACCGCGCCGTTCCCGACCGGTATCTGTCCTTTCCCGACTTTGCCCTGAACACCGGCCAGTGGGACGAACTGGAGATCCCGGTCGGTCTCGCGTTCTTCTTCCGCAACTCCGTGCTGGACCGCACGGTGGCGTTCTACCCCGGACCGGCCGGGGCGACGGAGTCCGAGCTCCCGTTGGGCGCCTGGGACGCGATCGTGGCCGCCAACCCCGCACTCGCCACGCTCCGCCCCGACGTCGAGGCGCTGATCGTGCGGCTGCCCGACCGGACGTCCGGCGCGCCCGGCTCCTTCCTGGTGCCGATCGACCGCTGCTACGAGTTGGTCGGCGCGCTCCGGCTCGCGTGGCGTGGGTTCGACGGCGGCCAGGAGGCCCGGGCGCTGCTCGACGGGTTCTTCGGCGACCTCGACGCGCGCGCCACACCTGCTCGCGTGATGGGGCCCTGATGGCCGAGCTGACCTTCACCGTCGACGACATCGTCCCGGAGCCCTACGCGGCGGCCCCCACCCTGCTCGCGAAGCTCCGGGTGGAGGAGACCACCGGGGAACGGGTGCACGCGCTGGCGCTACGGGCCCAGATCCGGATCGAGCCCCAGCGCCGCCGCTACGACGACACCGAGGAGCGGGCCCTCCTCGACCTCTTCGGCGACCGGACGCGCTTCGCCCAGACCCTGAAGCCGTTCCCCTGGCTGCACGCCTCGACCGTCGCCCAGGGCTTCACCGGACCGACGGAGATCGACCTGCCGCTCCCGTGCACCTACGACTTCGACGTCTCCGGAACGACGTACCTGCACGCGCTCCGGGACGGCGAGATCCCGCTGCTCGTCCTCTTCAGCGGCACGGTGTTCACCCGTGGCACGACCGGCTTCTCCGTCTCCGCGGTGCCCTGGGACTGCGAGGCGCGGTACCGCCTGCCGGTCGGTGTCTGGCGCGAGCTGATGGAGTCCCACTTCCCGGGCACCGAATGGATCCGGATGCCCCGGGACACCGTCGACGCCCTCGCGCACTTCCGGCACGTCCGGGGGCTGACCAGCTGGGATGCCGCCGTCACCGCGCTCCTGGCGGACGCATCGGCGGTGGAGCGGCCATGACGCTCGCCCTGGCCCGGCTGGCCGCCGACGCCGTCCTGTACGAGGGATATCTGCTGTACCCGTACCGGTCCACGGCCGCGAAGAACCAGGTGCGCTGGCAGTTCGGCGTGCTCGGTCCACCCGGGGCGGCGGACGCCGGACTGGGGGAGGAGGCCGGCCTCGCCGTCGAGTGCCTGCTCGAGCCGGACGACGGGCGCGCGACGGTCACCGTGCACCTCCGGTTCCTGCAGCTGCAGCGGCGCTTCGCCGAGCGCACCGAGCCCGACGGCAGCGTCACCCCGGTGCCGGAGCTGCGCGCCGGGAACGACGTGTGGACCACCTGGGACGAGGCCGTGGAGGTCGAGCGGATGCTGGGGACGTTCGCCCTGCCTGCGCTGCGCGACGGGGTCGACGTGATCGTCCAGGTCGAAGGCGGCGCGGACGTCGAGGAGGTGCCGGGCGGACGCCTGGTGCGCCGCCGGTGGCCGCTGCGCGCGGTCGCGGCGATCGCCGCCGACCCCGACGGCCCACAGCTGCGGCTACGGGTGGCGGTGACCAACACCGCCGCCGTCCCTGCTCCGGACAAGGACGCGGCGCTGCGGTCGTCGCTGATCGGCGCGCACCTGCTCATGTCGGCCGACCGGGCGCGGTTCGTCTCGGTGATCGACCCGCCCGAGGAGGCGCGCGGAGCCGCCGCCCGGTGTCGCCAGCACCGGTCCTGGCCGGTGCTCGCCGGCGAGGGCGGTCCCGACGGGCAGACCTCGGACGTCGTGCTGGCGGCGCCGATCATCCTGTCCGACCACCCGGTGCTCGCGCCGGAGAGCGCCGTTCCGATGTTCGACTCGACCGAGATCGACGAGATCCTCACCCTGCGCGTGCTGACCATGACCGACGAGGAGAAGGCCCAGGCCCGGGCCACCGACGCGCGGGCGGCCATGATCATCGACCGCTGCGAGCAGATGTCTTCCGATGAGCTGCAGCGGCTGCACGGCGTCATGCGGGACCCGCACGCCGACGGGGCAGCTCTGACCGGAGACGCCTGGTGGGCGGCCGAGGCCGCCGCTCCGGCCTCGCCCGAGACCGACGCCGTCCTCGTGGGCGGTGTCCGCGTGGCACGGGGCAGCCGCGTCCGGCTGGTGCCCAGCCGGCGGGCCGACGCCCAGGACATGTTCCTCACCGGTCAGGAGGCCGTGGTGAGCGCCGTGCACGCCGACCTGGACGGCGAGACGCACGTGGCGGTCACCCTCGTCGACGACCCGGCGGCCGAGTTGCACGACTGGTACGGCCGCTACCTCTACTTCGCCCCCGACGAGCTCGAGCCGATCCCGGAGGCCGTCACCACGGACAGCGCTGACCCCGTCGAGCGAGAGGAGGGCCCGTCATGAGGGCGCTCGGAGTCCTGACCACCGCCCTGCTGGGGCTGGCACTGGGAGGGGTCGTCGTCATCGGCGTCCGCTCGGTGCCGGATGTGAAGCGCTACCTGGCGATCCGCCGGATGTAGCGCGACCTGCCTGCCGGAACGACTGGAGGAGATCTGTGTGAGCAACGACGGCACCGCACCCGCCGCCCATCTGCAGGAGGAACCGCAGGCGGCGCGAGGAGCGCCGGGGTCGCGCGACACCGGGTCCGACGAGCCCGGCGGTGGTCCGGTCCCCCGGCCCGCCGGCGGCTCGGACGAGGACAGCGACACCACGGTCGACGCCCAGGATGCCCAGCACCCCGGTGCACCACAGATGCCGACCGGTGACCAGGCCGGTTGAGGGAGACGCCATGACCAGCACACCAGCCGAGGGCTCGGCCGTCCCGCCGTACGAGGGCCGGCGGGAGAGCGCGGACGTGGACGGGGAGGAGAAGCTGCGCCGGGACGGCGCGAACGTGGGCGGCGCGACGGGTCCGGTCGAGAGCAGCGAGAGGAAGGCCCCCGAGCCGGCGGACACGCCGGGCGGAGCCACGGCGTCGCCGGCCGACGAGCAGCCGGCGGAGAACACCCCGGACGACGAGCCGGGGGAGGCGTCGGTCGGGCCGGCGCACCACGCCGGCACCACCCGAGGGGAGGACGTGAGCCGAGACAAGCACGACCAGGGTGAGGGCGAGAAGCCCGGCGGCGGGGCGTAGATGGGGATCCCTCGTGTGCTGGTCGCCGGGATCGGGAACGTCTTCCACAGCGACGACGGCTTCGGCTCCGAGGTCGCCCGGCGGCTGGCCGGCCTGCCGTGGCCGGACGGCGTCAGGGTGGTCGACTACGGCATCCGCGGCCTGCACCTGGCCTACGACCTGCTCGAGCCCTGGGACGCGCTGGTCATGATCGACGCGCTCCCCGACCGGGGCCGGGTCGGCTCCGTCGTCGTGCTGGGCATCGGTCCGCACGACGTCGAGGAGTCCGGGCACGTCGACGCTCACGGCATGGACCCGGCCACCGTGCTGGGCAGCCTCACCGCCCTGGGCGGCCGGATGCCACCGCGCACCCTCCTGGTCGGCTGCCAGGTCGCCGAGACCGGCGATGGCATGGGGCTGACGCCGCCGGTGGAGGCGGCCGTCGACGAAGCGGTGCGTGCCGTGCGCACCGTGGTCACCGGAGACCTGCACCCGGCGGAGGTGGGCTGAGATGTGCCTCGGGATCCCGGGCCGAGTGGTCGAGATGGTGGCCGGCTTCGGCGACCAGCTCGCGCTCGTCGAGGTCGAGGGCGTCGCACGCCGAATCAACATCGGCCTGCTGGACGAGCCGCCGGCCCCGGGCCAGTGGGTGCTCATCCACATGGGAATGGCCGTCGAGCTCACTGACGCCGCCGGTGCGGAACAGGCGATGTCCGGCCTGGAGCTCGTGGGCCGTCCCCGGGAAGGCCCGCCGGTCGGGCAGGCCGGTCGCCGTGCCTGACGCGAGACCGCAGGTGGTGCCGGGGCCGGTCCTGTTCGCGCGCTACGCCTTCCCGCCCAACTCGCACGGCTTCTGCGGGCCGGCCGACTCCGGCGGGTTCTTCGAGTTCGGCGTCGCGGGGCGCGATGACGGCGGGCTGCGGGCCATGGCCCAGCAGTTCGCGGGGGCGTGGCCGTACCTCGAGCTGATCGCCGGGGCCACCGGTCTGACCGACCCTCTGGACCGCCGGGTCGTGGAGGCCTACTGGATCGGCAGCCCGCGACTGGACCGGGTCGGTACCCGTTCGGTGGGGAACTCGATGGAGGACCGGTTCCGGTTCATGACGGGAGCCAGGTTCGCCAGCATCACGGAGGGGGTGCTGGCCGGAGGAGTGCCGCACCACAGCTTCGCCGTCTTCTGCATCTACCCGTACACGGGGCTGCTGACCGACCGACGCAAGGCCCCGCAGGCGCTCACCGTGCTCGACCGCTGCCGGATCCGCTGGGGACGGGTGCTCGCGGTGCAGGGCGACCAGGTGGTCGTCGAGAGTTCGCCGTTGACGTGGGACGGGGACGTCCTCCGGCTCGGTCCGACGGAGACCGAGACCGTCGTGCAGTCGGTCGACGGGGTCGGGATGGTGGGCGGCGTCGCGCCCGGCGACTGGGTGTCGCTGCACTGGGAGTGGGTCTGTGACCGACTGACCGAGGCGCAGGTCGGCCGTCTGCGCGGCTACACCGAGCGGCACCTGGCGATCGTCAACGACCGGCAGACCAGGTCCGCGGTGCCCCAGCTCCTCGGTTGAGCCGTCAGGGGGAGGAGCTGTCCGAGGGCGAGCCGGGCAGTGGCCAGCGGTGCGCGAGGGTCCAGTGCACGCGGGCGCCGACGGTGTGCCGCGGGGGCCCGGACTCGCGGATCAGGACCTCGCCGCGCGGGCTGTCCACCAGGTAGTCGGAGTGCGGGCCCCGGAACCAGACAGCGCGCAGCTCGGCCTCCAGCGGACCGCCGAGCCGCGCCCACCCGGGGCGGACCAGCAGCCGTCCGCCGTCGATCACCGACGCGGGGCCGGTGAGCCGGGCGGCGAACAGGTCCACCGGCTCGTCGTACACCTCCTGCGGGGTGCCCACCTGGAGCAGCCGCCCCTCGCGCAGGAGCGCGACCCGGTCGGCGAGCCCGAGAGCCTCCTCCGCGTCGTGCGTGGCATAGACCGCGGCCGCCCCGCTGTCGCGCTGGCGGGCCACCAGTTCCTCGAGGAAGGCCGCGCGGACATGGGTGTCGAGATGGGCGGTCGGCTCGTCGAACAGGTACACCGAGGGACGACGGGCCAGCGCACGGGCCAGCCCCACGCGCTGCTGCTCCCCGCCGGACAGCTCGGCCGGTCGTCGCGCGGCCAGGTGGTCGACCCGCAGCCGCTGCATGATCGCGAGCGCCTCGGTGCGGGCCTGCGCGCGGCGGGCGCCGCGACGGCGGAGCGGATAGGCAACGGTGTCCAGCGCCGACAGGTGCGGCCACAGTGCGTAGTTCTGGAACACCACCGCGAGCTCCCGGCGCTCCGGCGGAACGGGCCGTCCGTCGCCGGTCACGGTGGTCCCGGAGAGCCGGATGGTGCCCGAACGGGGCTCGAGGAACCCGGCCACCGCGTGCAGGAGCGTCGACTTCCCGGACCCCGAGGGGCCGAGCAGCGCGAGCACCTCACCCGCACCGACGGCCAGGCTCACCCCGCGCAGCGCCGTCGTCCCGTCGTACTCGACCACCAGGTCGGCGATCTCGAGGACCGGCTCAGCCGACACGTGCCACCTCGGCGTGCGGACCGTCGTGTGCCACGCGCAGCCGTCCGACGACCATCCATAGCACGAACGCCGGCGCGGCCACGAGCAGCGTGAGGACGACGGACAGAGCCGCCGTCGGGCCGATCCGCCCGAGCTCCTGGCTGTTGAGCACCACCACGGCCAGCGTCTCGCTGCCGGGCCCGTAGAGCAGGCTCGACATCGTGACCTCGTGCAGGGCGGTGACGAAGCAGATCAGCCATGCACCGAGCAGGGCGGGCGCCAACGGCCGGAGGGCGACCGTGCGGACCGCGGTGAGGAGGCCGGCCCCGCTCGCGCGGGCGGCGCGCAGTTCGTCGGGGGGCAGCCGGTCGAGTGCGCCCGCGATCGGCCGGTGCGCGAAGGCCCACAGCTTGGCGAGATAGGCCAGCAGGATCAGGGTCAGCGTTCCGGACAGCCAGCGCCCGTAGGTGATCAGCAGCGCAACCGCGAGGGTGGAGCCCGGCAGCACGAGAGTCAGGGTGATCAGCGTCGCCGTCGCCCGCCCGGCCCGGCGGCGTTCGCCCACCGCGACCAGGCCGCCGAGCAGGACGAGCAGCGACGCGGCGGCAACGGCCAGGCCCACGCTGCGACCGAGAGCCTCGACGGTGCGGACGGTGAGCACCTGCCGGAAGTGGTCGAGCGTCCAGTTGCCGGGCGTCGGCGGCACCCCGAGGGCGCGGGTGACCGAGGACAGCGCCAGTGCGGCCAGCGGAACCACCATGGTCAGCAGCAGGTAGCCGCCCAGGCCCACGGCCTGCCCGCGGCGCACCGCCTGCCGCCCGGGCACCGTCTGCGTCCCCTGCGCGTCGGCCGGCCGCGCACTCCGCAGGTGGGGGCCGAGCAGTGCGTCGCCCGGGGCCACGCAGACGACCGCGACGAGCACGAGCAGCAACGCGAGCGTCACCGCCTCGAGGAAGGAGGCCGGGTCACCGCCGATGGAGAGGTCGGCGTAGATCCGGGTGGTCACCGTGCCGAACCCCGCGGGTGCGCCGAGCACCTGCGGGATCGCGAACGTGCCGAGAGTCAGTACGAACACCAGCACGGAGGCGGCGGCGACCGCCGGTAACAGCAACCGGAGGGTGATCGTGAACAGGACCGTGAAGCTGCCGGCCCCCGATGCGCGGGCGGCGCGCTCGAGGTCGGGCTCCGACCGTGCGGCCAGCCCGACGGCGACGACGAGGTAGGCCAGCGGCGCCGCGTTCACCACCAGGACGAGCCACACGCCTACGGGCCCGAGCAGCCCGTCCCAGTGCAGGCCGAGCAGGGTGTCGGTGAAGCCGGCCCGGGCGTAGGCCTGGGTCCAGCTGTAGCCGAGGACGAAGTCGGGCACGACCACCGGCAGCAGCACCGCGACCCGCCAGAACGCCCGTCCGGGCAGGTCCGGTCGGCGCAGGACCAGGGCCAGGGTGATGCCGATCGGCACGGCGGTGACGGTGACGGCGACGGCGAGGACGACGGTGTGGCGTACCGCCGTGCTCAGGCCGGGGGAGCCCAGGATCCCCGCGAGGTCCCCGTCACTCTCCTGCCACAGCACCTGGACGAGGCGTAGCAGCGGCAGTGCGACGAGGACGGCGAGGAGCAGGGCGACCGCGACCGGGACGCCGGCCCGGACCACGGTCGGCGTACCGCGGGCGGGCATCGGTCAGCCGCCGAAGACCTGCTGGTACTCGGCGAGCACGGCGGCCTTGTCCGCGCCGATCGCCGCCCAGTCGGGGGAGACGACCGGCGCCCCGGCCGGGACGGTGGGCCCGTCTACGCCCGGCAGGGTCGGATAGGAACCGGCCCCGCCCAGCACGGTCTGCCCCTCCTTGCTGACGACGAAGGAGATGAAGGCCTTCGCCACCTCGGAGTCGGCGCTGTGCGTGGCCAGCGCGATCGGGCCGTAGATCGCGATCGCGCCGGGCTCGGGCCACACGACCTCCACGGGCGAGCCGTCGTCCTTGGCGGCGTAGGCCGACGAGGCGGTGGTGATGCCGGCGTCGTAGATGCCCTGGGCGACGCCGGTGGTCACGTCGTCGGGCGTGCTCACCTGCACGGCGCCGTTGGCCTTCAGGCTCCGGTAGTAGTCCACGCCGTAGCCGGGGTCCTGGGCGAAGTACCCCAGCGTGCCCAGCGCGGAGGCGGCCACGGAAGGATCGGGCACCGCCAGGGCGGCGTAGCCCGGACCGGCCAGGTCCGACCAGACCCGCGGCGCCGGGGCGTCGGTGCGGTGCACGGCCACCATGTAGAGCACGTGGGCGCCGACGTAGTCGTCGGTGCGGAACTCGTCGGGGACGGCGTCGGCGCCGGGCGGCGTCCACCCGCCGACCAGCCCCTGGTCGACGAATGCCTGCATGGTGAGCGGATCACAGCCCCAGACGACGTCGGCGCGGAGCCCGCCCGACCGTGCGTCGGCTGCGACCCGCGCGTTGAGCTCACCGGTGGGGGCACGAAAGAGCTCGACCCGGCTGCCGGACTCGGCCTTCTCGAACGCCGCGATGACCGGCTGGACGGTCGTGTCGTTGACGCAGGTGTAGAGCGTCAACGCCTGGGATTGCCCGCCGTCGCTCTCGCTTCCGCTGCTGTTCCCGCCGCAGGCGCTGAGTGCCAACACCAGGACGGCGGTCAGCGCGAGCGATGTGGATGGCCGGCGACCAAGCGAACCGCTCGCGGGTTCCCCGGCCGACTCCGTCGTCATATGGCTCACCCCGCGGCGGAGGCTACGACTGCCGCACCGGCAATGTAAGGCCCTTGCGCCCCGTACATTGGGCGCCCGACCACGGGGCGCCCCGGACGCAGGTGCGCCCGGGGCACAGGCCTCAGGTCGAGGACCTGGACCCTGCGGCGGCCGGGAGCTCTTCCGCGTCGGCCGGGGGGCTCTCGGCGGCGGTGTTGGCCTCGAACGTCGTCCCCGAGCGCTGGGCGGGCGGACGCGGCGGCGCCGGCGGCAGCGCAGCGGGGTCGGCGCGGCCCCACTCGGTCTCGACGGTGTTCAGCAGCGCCTCGAGGTAGGACCGCAGCTGAGTGCGGGTGGCCTGCCCGAATGCCTTGAGGTAGGCGACCTGCTCCTGGAGCTCCTCGACACTGTGCTGGCCGGTCGGGTCCACGCCCGCAGCGCCGCCCGAGACCTTCGCGGCGGCCTCCTGGGCCGCCTGGATGATCGCGCCGGCGTTCTCCCGGGCCTGGCGGGTCAACTCCTCGTACTCGCTCCGGGCCTCGCTGGTCACCTGGCGGCTGAACTCCTCCGCCTCGGCGACGTAGTTGTCCGCGGTCTGCTGAGCGCTGGACAGGATGCGCACCGCCTGCTCGCTGGGTGCCTCCGGGATCACGACGCCGTCGACCTGGGCCTGGAGGGACCGCACCTGGTCCCGCAGCGCCGCCTTCTCCGCGTAGAGGCGGCCGAGCTCCTCGGCGACCCGGCTCAGGACCCGGTCCACCTCGGTGTCGACGTAGCCGGGACGCAGCATCGAGCCCCGGGTGAACCGCACGTTGTGCAGGTCGGCCGGGCTGAGACCCCGGTCCTCGGGTTCGGACACGTCATGGTCGGTGGTCATTCGGTCAGTTCTCCCTCAACAGTGGGCCCCGGTCGGCTGGGGGCGAAGACCTCGCTGGAAATTCGTTGTCTGGGTACGCCGTCCTGGACCAGCCGGGACACAGTGTCCTCGACCATGACGGCGGGGCCCGCGACGAATACCTGTCGGCTGGTCCACGGGCCGCGGCGCAGCACCACGTCGCCGACGTCCCCGTGCTCCAGGGCGGACACCTTGTCCTCGGAGACGGCGAACGTGACCGTCAGCCAGGGATGCTCCTGCTCGAGCCGCTGCAGGTCCGCGCGGTCGTAGATCTGGTCCTCCGTGCGGAACCCGACGAACAGGTCGACCCGTCGGGCCGGTCCCGTCCCGGCCACCTGATGGATCAGGGCCTTCAACGGCGCCAGTCCCATGCCCCCGGCGACGAGCAGGAGGTCGCGGTCGGAGTCGGCCTCCAGGGCGAGGTGGCCGACGGGCGGCCCGAGGCGGAGCACGTCACCGACCCCGACCCGGCGGACCAGTGCCGAGCTGACGGGGCCGCCGTCCCGGGCCTTGACGTGGATCTCCAGGAGACCGTCCGGGCGCGGCGCGTTGGCCGGTGAGTAGTAGCGCCAGAGGCGCGGGCGGAGGTCGCTCTCGAGCGAGACGGACTGGCCCGGCAGGTACTCGTAGCGCTTGCGCGGCCGCACCTGCAGGACGGCGACGTCGATGGTGCGGCGCTCGTGGGCGAGCACGTCGGCCTCCCACCAGGCGGGCTGCTCCGTGGCCTGCTCCGCCGCCTCGACCATGACCTCGGCGACCAAGGTGTAGGCCTCGGTCCAGTCCTTGGCGAGCTCGGGGGTCCACTCGTCGTCGAAGTGTTCCAGCGTCGCGAGCAGGCTGGCGCCGACGGCCGGGTAGTGCGCCGAGACAGTCCCGAACTTGCGGTGGTCGCGGCCGAGCTGCTGGAGGATCGGCACCAGCGCCTCGAGATCGTCGACCCTGGCCACGACGTCGCCGAGGGCCGCGAACAGCCGGTCGCGCTGGTGCGCCATCGACACCGGGAACAGTTGGCGGGTCTCGGGATGGCTGAGGAACAGGTGCGAATAGAAGTACAGCGGTGCCTCGTCCCCCGTCGCGGCGGCTGTGGCGAAGTTGGCCCGCATCGCGGGAATGTCCACGAGCGTTCTCCTCGGTAGATGGTCGTCCGGTCGGTGCCGGGGCGGTGCCCGGCCCGCTCGGTTCGGTCGACGGGTGGGGCGGCCTCAGCCGGCGGCGTGGGCGCCCCGGTCGCTCGTGCCGGGTGTCTCCTCGGTGACGAGGTCGGCCTGCCAGAGGTCGGGACCGAACACCTCGTACTGGATGTCGCGAGCGGCCACCCCCCGGTCGATGAGGGTGCTGCGGATGGCCTGCATGAAGGGCAACGGGCCGCAGAGGTAGTAGGTGGCGTCGGACGGCAGCTTGACGTCGTCGAGGTTCATCCGGCCGGCATGCACCTCGACCGGCAGCGTGCTGTCCGCGCCGCGCTCGTACCACACGTGCGCCGTCCCACCGGGCAGCGCCTGGACGTCGTCGAGCACCTGGCGGCGCAGGGCGAAGGACGCCTCGTCGAGGTCGGCGTGCAGGAGCGTGATGGGCAGGTGCGACCCGGCCGCCACCAGGTGGGAGAGCATCCCCGCCATCGGGGTGATCCCGATGCCGGCGCTCGCGAACACGACCGGGCGGGAGTCGTCGAGGACGACGTCCCCGAAGGGCAGCGACAGCGTCAGCCGATCGCCGACCTGCACCGTCCCGAAGAGCAGGCTCGACACCTCACCGTCCGGCTTGCCGGCGTCTCCGCGTACGCGCTTGACCGAGAACTGGCGGTGCTCCCCGTCGTCGGCCCTGGTGAGGCTGTACTGCCGGGGCTGGCGCAGGCCGTCGGGCAGCGGCACCTGCACGGTCACGTACTGGCCGGGCAGCGAGGTCTTCACGAGTCGGTCGTCGGTCCGTCGGACCCGGAACGTCACGACGTCCTCGGTCTCCGGGATCCGCTCGACGACCTCCCACTCGCGCCAGACCGTCTCCGGCCGCACGCCCCGGGCGCTGTAGAGGCCCCGCTCCTGGTTGATCAGTGCGTAGGCCATCAGCCAGTAGACCTCCTCCCACGCGGCGGCCACCTCGGGCGTCACGGCGTCGCCGAGAACGTCGACGATCGCCCAGAAAAGGTGGTCGTGGACGACGTCGTACTGCGCCGCGGTGATCCCCAGGGACGCGTGCTTGTGCGCGATCCGGGAGAGCAGGTGATCCGGCAGTTGCTCGGGCACCTGCACCAGGGAGCTGGCGAACACCGCGACCGACCCGGCGAGGGCCAGTTGCTGGGTCTTCTCGGCCTGGTTGCCGCGATTGAAGATGCCGTCGAGCAGTTCGGGATGTTCAGCGAACAGGTGAGTGTAGAAGCGCGTCGCGATGTCCTCGATGTTCTCCGCGACGACCGGAAGCGTCGCCTCGATCACGGGTCGGGATCGGTCGGAAAGCACGTGGTCTCCTTGCCAGTCGACTAGCCCCCCGCTGGCAGCGGTCACGTTCCGCTTGTCTCGCGTTGTCCGTTCTACCCGATGTGAGGCGGGCGACATCCGCCCGGGCGTGTCGCGGACCCCCTCGGACGCCCCGGGGACCCGCCGTCGATGAAATCCTCCGGTGGTCGGCCGTCCACATCTGCGACGACAGGGACGTCCCCACCCGTCCCGGCGCGAGACGCCGCACATGGCCGGCGTACTGCCGGCGCGGGCCGGGCGTGTCGTGCGGCCGGATCCGGTCTTCCGCCCCTGTCTGCGGCAGGCGTCGGTGGGGCATACCTGATCGCATGCACGGGATGGAGCACGCCCGGTCGGGTGACCCCGCCGCCGGCCTACTGCTCGCGACCCTGGCGGCGATGCTGTTCGCGGTGGGTGCGGTTCTGCAGCACGAGGCGGCGGACCTGAGCACGACGCCCAGCGGACTGAGCCTGCGCCTCCTGGTGCGGCGGCGTCGGTGGATGCTGGGCCAGGCCGCCACCATGCTCGGCACCGCATCGCAGGTGGCGGCCCTGGCGGTGGCGCCGGTCGCGGTGGTGCAGCCGATGCTCGCGGTGGCCCTGGTCGTGGCCCTCGGGCTGCGGGCCATTCGCAACCGGCAGGCCCCGCTGCGGCTGGAACTGCTCGGCGCCGCGCTCACGACCGGCGGCCTGGCCGTCTTCCTGCTCGCCGCCCAGCCGGAGCAGGGTGCCCTCGAGACCCCGCCGTCCTCGCTCGAGGTCATCGTCGCGGTCGTGGTCTCCATCGCCCTCGTCGCCGGGGCCACCCTGTTCGGGCACGGCGCCCACGGAGCGCTCGCGTGCGGGGCCGCAGCCGGGATCGCCGCGGGCATCGGCGCGGTGCTCATCTCCGTCGGGATCCGGAGCCTCCGCGAGGGCGGCTGGGTGCACGCCCTGGCCGGCGTCGCCGTCTGGGGAGCGATCGTCGTGGCCGTGGTCGCCGTCCTGGGCGGCCAGCAGGCCTATGCGCGCGGTTCGCTGGCCTGGTCGCTCCCGGCCCTCATCCTGCTCGACCCGCTCGCCGCGGTCCCTGCCGCGCGGTGGCTCCTCGGGGAGCGGCTCGAACCCGGCCACGCCGCCGTCTGGCTCCCGGCCGCCGCCGTCGCCGCGGTCGGCGTCGTCGTGCTCGCCCGCACCGGCGAGCAGCGCACCAGGTCGGACCCGCGGTCAGCCGAGGGCGATCAGGACACCGACGGCGACGCCGGCGGCCGGCAGTCACGGCAGCGTCGGCGCGGCGGCGATCAGGCGATCCAGCGGCGTCATGACGAGTAGGTCGCGTCGAACCTGCTGCCGTGCCAGGGGCAGTCGATGGTCCCGTCGGCCACCGCGTCGACGGTGCAGCCCCGATGCGTCCACACCGCGGAGAACCCGTGGAGTTCGCCGGTGGAGGTCCGGGTGAGCGCGATGTCGTCGTCCCGGAGCACCACGCCTCCGCCGGGCGGCCTGTCGTCGAGCGCGCCCACCGTGACGAGCGACCCGGGAAGCACCCCGCGGCGGGACAGGACTCGATCGGGCATCAGCAGCCCCCGTCACCTGAGGGGAACGGAATCTGAGGGGACTCGCTCCCTGCGCCCACGCCGCCCGGGCGCCCGCCACGATGTGACGGGCGTAACCGGAGCCGCCCTCGTCCGTTGTACTGGTCAGTAGGTTTTCCGCGACTGTCGATGGAGAAACCAGTGCAGCGTCTCGCCGCGTGTGTCCTTGCCACTCTCGTGTTCGTCCTGATCGGCGCCCCGTCGGCCCAGGGATCGACCGAGTCGCTCCGGTACGTCGCGCTCGGCGACTCCTACAGCGCGGCGTCCGGTGTCCTTCCCCCGGACCCCGCGGCTCCGCTGTCCTGCCTGCGCTCGACCAGCAACTACCCCCACCTCATCGCCGCCGAGACCGGTGCAGAGCTCACCGATGTGACCTGCGGGGGAGCGGACACCGGCGACTACTTCACCTCGCAGTACGACGGCGTCCCCCCGCAGCTCGACGCGGTGCAGGCGGACACCCAGCTGGTCACCATGACCATCGGCGGCAACGACAGCGGCGTCTTCATCGACTCGATCGTCCAGTGCGGCATCGCCGGCGCGTCGACGCTCGGCCAGGGCAGCCCCTGCAAGGACCGGTACGGGACGTCGTTCGAGGACACCGTCCGGAACACGACCTACCCGTCGCTGGTGAAGGCGTTGCAGGCGGTCCGGGACGCGGCGCCGGACGCGGAGGTCGCCATCCTGGGATACCCGTGGATCCTGCCGACCAGCGGTGGCTGCTTCGACAAGATGCCGGTCGCCGAGGGCGACGTGCCCTACCTGCGGAGCCTCCAGACGACCCTCAACGACGCGGTCCGCCGCGCGGCCGATGCCACCGGCGCCACGTACGTGGACATGAACTCGGTGTCGGAGGGACACGACGCCTGCCAGCCGCTGGGCCTCCGCTGGATCGAGCCGGTGCTGCAGGGTACGAACCCGGTGATCGTCCACCCGAACGCGCTGGGCGAACAGCAGATGGCGGAGCAGGCCATGACGGTGCTCGGCCTCGGCTGATCT
>JAOPUS010000186.1 GCA_025963345.1 Blastococcus sp.
CTGACCGGTGGCATGGTGGCGGCGCTGCCCTCGGTGGACCACTTCGTCTCCGGGCACAGCATGGCCGCGTTCGAGCAGCTGACGGGAGTGATCCAGCGTGCGTGAGACGTTGCACGTGGAACAGTCCGGCCCAAGGGAGGACGACGTCCATGCGTGAGGTGCTCGAGGACCTGATCGGCTGGTGGCAGGCGGGGGAGACCGTCGGGATGGGCACGGTCGTGGCCACCTGGCGCTCGGCCCCGCGGCCGGCCGGGGCGTCGATGCTGGTGGGCCCGGACGGGACGGCGGTCGGGAGCGTCTCCGGCGGCTGCGTCGAGGGCGCGGTCTACGAAGAGGCCAAGGACGTCGTCGAGACCGGTGAGCCGACGCTGGAGCGCTACGGCGTCAGTGACGACGACGCGTTCGCCGTCGGCCTGACCTGCGGCGGGATCCTCGACGTGTTCGTCGAGTCGATCTCCCGCGAGTCGTTCCCGGAGCTGGGCGAGATCGCCGAGTCGGTGGACCGGCACGAGCCGGTCGCCGTCGTCACCGTGGTCAAGGGGCCGGACGACCGGCTCGGGCGGCGGCTGGTGGTGTGGCCCGACCGCGGGTCCGGGACACTCGGCCTGCAGCGCCTGGACGACGCGGTCTCCGCCGACGCGCGGGGAATGCTCGCCGCCGGCCGCACCGGGCTCATGCACGTGGGGCACGACGGCGAACGCCGCGGTGACGAGCTCACGCTCTTCGTGAACTCCTTCGCCCCGGCGGCCCGCATGGTGGTGTTCGGCGCCATCGACTTCGCCGCCGCCGTCGCGCGGGTCGGGGCCTTCCTGGGCTACCGGGTCACCGTCTGCGACGCCCGGCCGATCTTCGCGACGCCGAAGCGGTTCCCCGACGCCGACGATGTGATCGTCGAGTGGCCGCATCGCTACCTGCAGGCGGAGGTGGACGCGGGCCGCATCGACGAGCGCACGGTGCTGTGCGTGCTGACCCACGACCCGAAGTTCGACGTCCCGCTGCTGGAGGTCGCGCTGCGCCTGCCGGTGGCCTACGTCGGCGCCATGGGCTCGCGGCGCACCCACGAGGAGCGGGAGGCCCGGCTCGCCGAGGCCGGGCTGTCGAAGGAGGAGGTCGGGCGGTTGTCCTCGCCGATCGGGCTCGATCTGGGGGCCCGGACGCCGGAGGAGACCGCCGTCTCGATCGCCGCGGAGATCATCGCCGGGCGCTGGGGCGGCACGGGGGAGCGGCTGGCCGGCACCGACGGGCCGATCCACGCGACGGCCGACCGTTAGCCCCCTGCAGGGGCCCGCCGCGAGCCTGCGAGCGGTGGGGGGCAGGGGGTGTTTTCTATAGCGGAGAAGAGATACCGTTTCCGGTATGCCCCCTCCGCGTCGGACGCTCTTCCCAGGCCTGCAGGACCTGTCCGACCGCCGGCGTGGATTGATCGAGGAACTGGTCAAGGCTCGCCGCGACAGTGAGCTCAGCCAGACGGAGATCGCCGCGCGCATGGGTACGTCGCAGTCGGCCGTCGCGCGGCTCGAGAGCGGTGACCTGGATGCGCGACTGTCGACACTGGAGCGTTACGCAGCGGCGGTGGGCCGCACGGTGAACTGGCACGTCCGTCCGTCCGAGGAGTCGCCTTGAGCAACCCGATCGGTGCGCCGGCCACCAGGTGGCCCCCACTGCCGCCCGACCCCCCCGAGCCGCCGCTCCCGAGGTCGCCCTGGCTGCCCGAGGCCCGGCCGGCGTCCCCCGCTTCGGCGTCGGCCTCGCTGATGATCGAGGCGCCGGACTGGCTGGCCCAGCGCCTGCTGGAGCAACGGGTGATCGCCCTCTCCGGTGAGGTGGACGAGGAGACCGCGAACCGGGTCGTGGCAGAGTTCGGGCTGCTCGATGCCTCGGGAGACGGTCCGGTCAGCCTGCGGCTCTCGGGCGTGAGCGCCGACCTCGGCGTCGCGCTGACCCTGGTGGACGCCCTCGACCTGATGGGCGCCCCCGTGCACGTCACCTGCCTCGGCATCCTGACCGGGCCGGCCATCGCGCTCCTCGCGGTGGCCGACCGTCGGGTCGCCGGCAGGCACGCGACCCTGCATCTTTCCGAACCCCGGACGGCGCACGGGATCCCCGGCCGTGAGCTGGAGACCGTCGCCGCGGAGCGGGCCCGGCAGCTGCGCCGGCTGCAGGAGCGGATCGCGGCTGCCTGCGCGCGTCCCGCCGACGAGATCGCCGCGGACATGCGGGCCGGGCGCCTGCTGACCGCCCAGGAGGCGCAGGAGTACGGCCTCGTCGACACCACCGAGCCAGCGGGCCGCCCGCCCGGGTCGCCGCCGAGTTGATCATCGGTTGAGTGCACGCTCCTGCGGTGCGTCCGCCCGTGTCGCGTGCACGGACACGATGATCAACTCGGCAGGGGCGCTCAGCCCAGCAGCTCCCGGACGGCGGCAGGAGCCTGGGACGGCCGGTACAGCGCCGCGACCCGGCCGCCACCGGCCGCCGCCAACGCCGCGCAGGACGCCATCGCCTCCTCCTCGCCGGAGAGCGCGAGCACCTGCAGCCGGGCGGGGATGCGGGCCAGGGCGGAGGCGGCGTTCACCGGGTCCGGGCTCTCGGTGGCCACGCCGTCCGACAGCAGCAGCACCTGCCGGTCGGCGGCCCGGGAGCGGGCGATCTGCGCGGCCGCGGTCCGCAGCGCCAGCTCCAGGTCGGTGGTGCCGCCGCCGCGCAGGTCGCACAGCCGGTCGACGACGACGTCGACCCGCGGGTCGGCCGACAGCGGGCGCAGCACGACGGCCTTCGACCAGAACGCGATCACGCCCAGCTCGTCGCCCGGCCGCATCCGCTGAACCAGCGCCGAAGCCGTGAGCACGGCGGCGGCCAGTTCGTCGCCGGCCACCGATCCCGAGGCGTCGACCAGCAGCACGGTGGCCCGGCCGGTGGAGCGCCAGCCGCGGGTGTGCAGGTGTTCGGCCCGCCAGTGCGGCTCGGCCCCGCGGGCGGCGAGCGTCGCGTCGAGGTCGATGTCCGACCCCGTCGGCTCGCGCCGGGTCACCACCCGGGTGGTGCCCGGGCGGTCGGGGGTGCCGCTGCGCGGCGTGCCCACGGGCAGGCGGGCGGCCAGCGCCCGCGCCGCGGCCCGCAGCCCAGGGTCGAA
>JAOPUS010000192.1 GCA_025963345.1 Blastococcus sp.
CCGCGGTTGCCCACCGCCCAGTCGCCGGAGCGGCGGACCGTCCCGGGCGGCAGGTCGGCGGCGGGTATCCGGTCGGTGGGTCCCTGGCGCTCGTCGCTCACGGGCCGACGGTGCGGGCTCGGCGGCGACCTCGCAAGCCGGCCGGTCGGTAGGGTCGAACATCCGTACCGATTCCCACCCAGGAGGTGCCGTGCGCCGGCTGCTCGTCGTCCTGGGTGTGTTCGCCCTGGTCCTGCTCAGCGGTGGTCCCGCGCTCGCGGTGCCGCCCTTCCGGCTGGACAGCCAGATCGTCGACCAGGTCGGTGCGCTGAGCGGCGACGAGTCGACGGTTCAGGACGCGCTGGACAAGCTGCGCAGCGCCGACGGGACGCAGCTGTTCGTCGTCTTCGTGGCCTCGTTCGACGGAGCCTCGGGCCCGCAGTGGACCGAGTCGACGTACGGGCTCTCCGGCCTCGGCGCGACCGACGCCCTGCTGGCCGTCGCCGTCGACGACCGGGCGTACGGCATCAAGGTGCCCACGAACCGGTCCCTCTCCGACGTGGAGTCCCTGACCGCCCAGGACGTGGAGCCCAAATTGGGCGCCAAGGACTACGCGGGCGCCGTCGTGGCCTACGCCGACATCCTGCGGACCGGCAACGGCGCCTCGGGCGGCGGTTCGGGCGGTTCCGGGGTTGCCACGCTGGCGGTGGTCGGCGGGATCGCGGTCATCGGTGGCGGCACCTACCTGGTCGCCCGGTCCCGGCGCCGCAAGCGTGAGGCGCTGCCGCCGGCGACGCAGCGGATCGAGCGCCCGGACCCCTACGAGGGGACGACCACCGAACAGCTGCAGTTCCAGGCCAGCTCCGCCCTGCTGGAGCTGGACGAGGCGATGAAGACCTCGCAGCTGGACCTGGACTACGCCCGCGCGCAGTACGGCGAGGAGGCGGTGACCGGCTTCGACAAGGCGCTGGGGCAGTCGCGCGACGAGATCTCCCGGGCGTTCACGATCCGCCAGCAGCTGGACGACGACATCCCCGAGGACGAGCCCACCACCCGGGAGATGCTGGGGGAGATACTCCGGCTCACCGCCGCCGCGGACGCCCGCCTCGACGAGCAGGCCGCGTCCTTCGCCGGGCTGCGCGACCTGGAGAACACCGCCCCCCAGGTGCTGGACGCGCTCGCGCCCCGGATCGCTGAGCTGCGGGCCCGGGTGCCGCAGGAGGAGCAGCGGCTGGCCGACCTCCAGCGGCGGTACGCGCCCTCGGCGGCCGCCTCCGTCGCGGAGAACGCCACGCAGGCCCGGGCGCGACTGGACGCCGCCGACGCCGAGGTAGCGGAGGCGCGGGCCGCACTGGCCGCCGGGACGCCGGGCACCGCCGTCGGCGACATCCGGGCCGCGGAGGACGCCGTCGCGCAGACCGCCACCCTGCTCGACGCCATCGCCCGCGTCGCGACCGACCTGGACGCGGCGACCGGCCGGATCGCCGAGACGCGTGCGGAGACCGAGAAGGACCTCGCCGAGGCGCGCTCGATGGTCGCCGACGGCAATCGGACGGGGCTGGACCCGCAGATCGCCCGGGCCGAGTCCGCCCTCACCTCGGCCGACGCGCTGCTGCGGCCGGCCGACGGCTCGCTGCCGGACCCGCTGGCCGCGCTCCGGCAGCTCGAGGAGGCCGACATCGCGCTCGAGCAGGCGCTGTCCGTGGCCCGGGACGCGCAGGTGCAGAGCCGGCGGGCCGGGGCGGCGCTGGAGCAGACGCTGCTCACCGCGCGCTCCACCATCGACGCGGCCGGCGACTTCATCAGCACCCGCCGCGGCGCGGTGGGCCCGGAGGCGCGCACCCGGCTGGCCGAGGCGCAGCGGCACCTCGACCTCGCCGTCGACCTGGGCCGGGACGACCCGGTCCGCGCGCTGAGGGAGGCGCACCAGGCCGGCGCCATGGCCCAGAGCGCGCTGCAGTTGGCGCAGGACGACGTCTCGCGCTGGAACGACGGCTACGGATCGGGCGGGCCCGGGGGCTTCGGCGGCGGGTTCGGCGGGGGCTACCGCCGGGGCGGCGTGGACCTGGGCAGCCTCGTCCTGGGCGGGATCCTGCTCGGTGGCGGCGGGTTCGGTGGCGGCGGCGGAGGTTTCGGCGGGTCCGGCGGAGGTGGTGGCGGCGGCGGGGGTGGCGGCTTCGGCGGCGGCCGCTTCTGAAGCCCGGACGCGACTCCCTGGGAACTGTCAGACCCCGGTGGCAGCGTGACCTCCCTCACTTCTGAAGGAGGAGCGATGCCCACCCGAGACACCCCCTGGCCGAACGGCACGCCCTGCTGGATCGATTACGGCGCAGCAGACCTCGAGGCCACCAAGGCCTTCTACTCGGCCTTCCTGGGCTGGACGTACACCGGCGGCGACGCCGAGTACGGCGGCTATCTCAATGCGATGGTCGGTGACCGGCTGGCCGCCGGTCTCGCCCCGCAGCAGGACCCGAACGACCCGCCCCGGTGGACGACGTACTTCGCCACCGACGACGCGGCCGCAACCACCACCCGGATCAAGGACGCGGGCGGCACGGTGATCGTGGAGCCGATGGAGGTCGGGCCGATGGGCACGATGGTCATCGCTCTCGACCCGCAGGGGAATCCGTTCGGCCTGTGGCAGGCCGGCACCCACAC
>JAOPUS010000222.1 GCA_025963345.1 Blastococcus sp.
ACTTCCCAGGCGTCGCGGACGATCCCCGCCAGGTCGGTGTGCTTCGGCGTCCATCCCAGGTCCGTGCGGATGCGGTCGCTCGACGCGACCAGCTGGGCCGGGTCGCCGGCGCGCCGCTCGCCGATCACCACGGGGACCGGGTGGCCGGTCACCTGCCGGACGGCGTCCACGACCTCCTGCACCGAGAAGCCCGTGCCGTTGCCCAGGTTGTAGATCCGGTGCTCACCGGCCGCCGGGGCCGGCAGCGCCAGCACGTGGGCGTCGGCGAGGTCGGCGACGTGGACGTAGTCGCGGATGCAGGTGCCGTCGGGGGTCGGGTAGTCCTCGCCGAAGACGGTCATCGACTCGCGCCGGCCGGCGGCGACCTGTAGCGCGATCGGGATGAGGTGGGTCTCGGTGGCGTGCCGCTCGCCGAGTCCGTAGGCGGCCCCCGCGACGTTGAAGTACCGCAGGCTCACCGCCGCGAAGCCGTGCGCGACCGCGTAGGAGGTCAGCATGTGGTCGACGGCGAGCTTGGAGGCGCCGTAGGTGTTGGTCGGCCGGGTGGGGGCGTCCTCCCGGATCGGCACCGACTCGGGCTCGCCGTAGGTGGCCGCGGTCGAGGAGAAGACGATCCGCCGGCAGTCGGCCGCGCGCATCGCCTCCAGCAGCGCCAGCGAGCCGCCGACGTTGGTGTGCCAGTAGTCCTCCGGCTGTTGCTGGGAGACCCCGACCAGGCTCTTGGCGGCGAAGTGCAGCACCGCCTCGGGGCGGACCTCGGCCAGCACCGGCGCCGAGTCGTGCAGCGAGACAGCTGCCAGCGTGGCCTCCGCGGGCACGGCGTCGGCGTGGCCGGTCGACAGGTCGTCGAGCACCGTCACCTCGTGGCCCTCGGCCAGGAGTGCGGCCGTGACTACGCTGCCGATGTAGCCGGCTCCACCGGCGACGAGTACGCGCATGGGGTCACCCTAGGTCGGAGGTCAGGACGTCGTGGTGAGCGCTCGACCGACGGTGCAGGCGCTCCCGGCCTACAAACCGGGCCGCAACCCCGCCGACCTCGCCCGCGAGATCGGCGTCGACCGCGCGATCAAGCTGGCGAGCAACGAGGTCGCCTTCCCGCCGCTGCCGGCCGTCGTCGAGGCGCTGGCCGCCGCGGCGGGGGAGACCAACCGATATCCGGACAACGGCGCCGTCGTCCTTACCCGCGCGCTGGCCGAGCGGTACGGCGTCGACCCCTCCCAGGTGGTCACCGGCTGCGGCGCGGTCACGATCTGCCAGGAGCTCGCCCAGGCCTTCAACGACCCGGGCACGAGCTTGGCGTTCGCCTGGCGCTCCTTCGAGATGTACCCGCTGCTGGCCCGGGTCGCAGGCGCGCGGGCCATCCAGGTGCCGCTCGCGCCCGGCCGCCCGGGTGGTCCGGCCGACACCCACGACCTCGAGGCGCTGGCCGCGGCGATCGACGACACCACCCGGCTGGTGTTCGTCTGCAACCCGAACAACCCCACGGGGACGGCGGTGCGTCGCGCCGAGCTGGAGAAGTTCGTGGACGCCGTCCCGGAGCAGACCCTCGTCGTCCTCGACGAGGCCTACCGGGAGTTCGTCACCGACCCCGACGTCCCCGACGGCATCGAGTTCATGCGCGGCCGGCCCAACGTCGCCGTCCTGCGGACGTTCTCCAAGGCCTGGGGGCTGGCCGGCCTCCGCGTCGGCTATCTGATCGCCGAGGACCCCGCCGTCGCCGAGGCGGTCGGCAAGACCCACATGCCCTTCAGCGTCTCCACCCTCGCGCAGGCGGCCGCGGTCGCGGCGCTGGCCAGCGAGGACGAGGTGCGTGCCCGGTGCGCCGCCGTCGTCGCCGAGCGCGACCGGCTGACCGCCGCCCTGCGGGAGCGCGACCTGGACGTCGCCGACAGTCAGGCCAACTTCGTCTGGCTGCCGCTCGGGGAGCAGACGGCGGCCGTGGCGGGAGCCCTCGAGGCGCGGGCGGTCATCACCCGGCCGTTCGCCGGCGACGGCATCCGGGTGACCGTCGGCACCCCCGAGGAGGACGACGTCTTCCTCGCCGCGCTCGACCACGTGTGGGCGACGGCACCGGCCTCCTGAGGAAGGACCCCGTCCTTCCCCACCCTTCGCAAGCTCAGGGCGGGCCCCGGGACGGGGCCGGGCGGCTGCTGGTTTGATGGCCGACGTGCCTCTTCCCCGTGTGCTCTCAGGCATCCAGCCGACGGCGGGTTCCTTCCACCTCGGGAACTACCTGGGCGCGCTCCGCCAGTGGGTGAGCCTGCAGGACTCCGCGGAGGCGTTCTACTGCGTCGTCGACCTGCACGCGATCACGCTGCCGCAGGATCCCGCGGAGCTCCGCCGGAACACCCTCGTGTCGGCTGCGCAGCTGCTCGCGCTCGGGGTCGACCCCCAGCGGAGCACCCTGTTCGTGCAGAGCCACGTGCCGGAGCACCTGCGGCTGTCCTGGGTCCTGGAGTGCCTGACCGGCTTCGGTGAGGCCAGCCGGATGACGCAGTTCAAGGACAAGAGCCAGCGCGAGGGCACCTCGAGTGCCACGGTCGGCCTGTTCACCTACCCCGTCCTGCAGGCCGCCGACATCCTCGTCTACCAGGCCGACCAGGTGCCGGTCGGCGAGGACCAGCGCCAGCACCTCGAGCTCACCCGCGACCTCGCCGTGCGGTTCAACACCCGCTTCGGCCAGACCTTCACCGTGCCCAACGCCGCGATCCCCCCGGGCGCGGCCAAGGTGCTGGACCTGCAGTCGCCGGACAAGAAGATGAGCAAGAGCCTCCCGCCGGCCGGCTGTGTCTTCCTGCTCGACGAGCCGTCCGTGACCGCGAAGAAGATCCGTTCCGCGGTCACCGACACCGGGCGGGAGGTCGTCGCCGACGCGGAGAACAAGCCGGGTGTGACCAACCTGCTGACCATCCACAGCGCGCTCTCCGGCCGCAGCATCCCCGAGCTGGAGGAGCACTTCGCCGGCCGCGGCTATGGCGACCTGAAGAAGGAGCTGGCCGAGGTGGTCACCGACTTCGTCACCCCCGTGCGGGCCCGCACCCAGGAGCTGCTCGACGACCCCGCCGAGCTGGAGCGGGTGCTCGCCGCCGGCGCGGCCCGTGCCCGCGAGGTGGCCGGCCCCACGGTGGCCGCCGCCTACGAGCGGGTCGGCTTCCTGCCCCCGTCGCCGGGGCTGCGCGCATGAACGACGACACGTTCGTGCCGCGCAGCAGCCGCCCGCTGCCGGAGGTCACGGTGCTCGGCATCGTCGTCCCTCTGCCGGAGCCCTGGGCCCAGCTGCTCGTGGACTGGCGGTCGAAGGTCGGTGACCCGCAGGCCAGCCTGGTGCCGCCGCACGTGACGCTGCTCCCGCCCACCGAGGTCCCCGTCGCCGACCGGACCGCGATCAGCGCGCACCTCGCCGAGGTCGCCCGGTGCCACCCGCCGTTCGAGATGCACCTCTCCGGGACCGGCACCTTCTCCCCGGTGTCGGACGTGGTGTTCGTCGCCGTCGCGAAGGGGATCGGCAACTGCGAGCTCATCGCCACCGATGTCCGCCGCGGGCCGCTGGCGCGCACCCTCGCTTTCCCGTACCACCCGCACGTGACCGTGGCCCACGACGTGCCCGCGGACATGCTGGAGCTGGCCTACAGCGGCCTGTCCGACCTGTCGGCGTCGTTCGCGGTCGAGTCCTTCACCGAGTTCGAGCAGACCCCGACCGGGTCCTGGGCGGTCGCTCGCGAGTACAAGCTGACCGGTCCACCCCGCTGAAAGAGGACCCCGTCCTCCCCACCCCTCGCAGGCTCGGGGCGGTGCCCTGGACGGGGCCGTAGCCCGGCGGCCGCGGTCAGGCCCCAGACTCGGAGGCGTGAGTGCCGCGCCCGAGACGCCCGCCCCTGGGCGTGACCCGCTGCTGACCCGGCTGTACGCACGGGTCGAGGCGGTCATCGCGGCGCAGCGTCGGCGCCACCCGTGGTTCGACCACCTGGCCCGCGCCGGGGGTCGCTACGAGCGCACCCAGGGCGACCTGATGGCCGCCGGGGTCACCTACTTCGCGTTCCTCGCACTGTTCCCGGTGCTTCTGCTGATCGCCTCGATCATCGGGCTGGTGCTCGCCGGCAACACCCTGCTGCAGAAGGAGCTGTTCGACGCCATCCGGCAGACCTTCCCCGGCGCGGTGGGGCGGCAGTTGGTGCGGCAGCTGGCCGACGCCGTCGACGGTGCCGGGTTCATCGGGTTGATCGCCCTGGCCGGCTTCCTGTACGCGGGGCTGCGCACGGTGGACAAGCTCCGTGTCGGGATGGAGCGCATCTGGAAGGGCCGGGTCGACCCCTCCGACATCCTCCGCGACAACCTGCAGGACCTCCTCGCCCTCGTCGCCCTCGGCGCGGTAGGCCTGCTCAGCCTGGGGCTCACCGGCGGGGTCACCCAGGCGACATCCTGGGTGCTGGAGCTGATCGGCCTGGCCGACGAACCCGGCTACGGCGTGCTCACGTGGGTCGTCGGTATCGCCCTGGCCATCGCGGGGGACGTCGTGATCTTCCTGTGGCTGCTGCGGGTGGTGCCCTCGATCTCGCACCCGCTGCGCCTGCTGCTGCCGGGGGCGCTGTTCGGCGCGGCCGGCTTCGAGGTGCTGAAGCTGATCGGGGGCTACTACCTGTCGCTGATCTCCAACAGCGTGACCGCCTCGGCCTTCGGCGGGGCCGTGGGCCTGCTCGTCTGGATCAACCTCGTCGCCCGGTTCGCCTTCTTCACGGCGGCGTGGACGGCGACCCTCCGGTCGGTCGAGGCGGTGTCTCCGGCTCCCCAGGCGGACGTCGCGCCGGTGCCCGCCTGACCGGAGGCTCCCAGGATTCCCGGGAGACTGCCGAACCCCGACGCACGGCGCTCCGGCGGCCGATCACCGTGGCGGCGACGATCAGTACTGCGGTGCCGGCCAGCGTCATCGGCACGACGGGGAACCCGGTCGTCGGGACGGCTGCGGTCGCACCGGAGGCCCGGGGCGGCGCGGTCCGCCGGGTGCTCGACGCGGCCGCTGAGGGGGACGGGACCAGGTCCGCGAGCGTGACGAGGGCGCCCACGCCGTCGGTCCCGGCGGGTACGGCGAACCCCCAGTCGAGGAGCAGGGCCGCCTGGTCGGCGGCACGCAGCGGGGTGTTCTCGGTGTCCATCACGCTGACCACGAGCCGCCGCCCGTTGCGCTCGGCCGCCGTGACGAACGTGTGCCTGGCAGCGTCGGTGAAGCCGGTCTTCCCGCCCAGGCTGCCGGCGTAGGTGGACAGCAGCGGGTTCTGGCTCTGGATCTGATACCCCGGGGAGCGGCCCTCGACCGCGGGCATCTGCGCGGTGGGCGTGGCCAGCACGGCCGCGGTGACCGGGTCGGAGATCAGCGCGCGGAAGATCAGCGCGAGGTCGTAGGGGGAGGAGGACTGCCCGGCGACGTCGAGCCCGGACGGCGTCCCGGCCACGGTGTCGAAGGCTCCGATGTCCTCCGCTGTCTCGTTCATCGCCTCCACCGTGACCTGTGCTCCGCCGGCCGCGCGGGCCAGTGCGTTCGCCGCGTCGTTGCCCGACTGCAGGATCAGCGCCTGGAAGAGCAGCGACACCGGGTACTGGCCGCCCTGGACCAGCCCGACCCGGCTGCCCTCGACGTTCTCGTCCTCCGCCGTGCCCACCACGACGCGGGCGGGGTCCAGCAGCGGGACCAGCGTGAGCAGGGTCAGCGTCTTCAGCGTGCTCGCCGGGTAGTAGCGGCCGTGCGGGTCGCGGGCGGCGAGGACCTCACCGGTGCCGGCGTCGGCCACGAGCCAGCCCGCGGCCGTCAGCCCGTCCGGCAGCGCCGGAGTCCCCTCGGCGACCACCAGCCCGCGGGTGTCCAGCTCCTCCCCGCCGACGGTGCGCCCGTCCGGCGCATGTCCCTGGGGTGGGCGGCCGGGGTAGGGCGACGTCGGTGTCGGGGCCGCAGGATCGGCGGTCGGCCGGGGCTGCTCGGCCCGGGTCGGCAGGACGGAGACGAGGACGGCGAGGCCCGCGGCCAGCACCGCCGCGCCCAGTCGTGCACCCGGTCCCCGTCCCCTCATGAGCGGGAACGCTATGCGTCCGCCGTCCCGACGGCGCGCGAGGGCGCCCCGCCGGAACGCCGCCCCGAGGCGCGCGCGGGCCCGGGGACCTTCGCAACGATCGCGTCTCAGTCCGGCACGAGCCTGGGATGTGAGCGGCGGCCGCGGTTAGCTTGCCCAGATCGCATGCCGACGCGCCTGCCCTCCGGGGGTGGCGCGGCGGCACGTGGGACCTGCACCCATCGGGACGCGCCTCGACACCGTCGGCGCGTCCTCCCAGAGAGGAGATCATCTTGCGCCGAGCGCGGATGACGAAGGCCGCGGCGTTGCTGCTGGCCGGCAGCCTGGCCCTCGCGGCCTGTGCCAGCGACGAGAACGGTGGCGGCACCGCCAGCGGCAACAGCGCCAGCGGCGGTGACCTCAAGATCGGCCTGGCCTACGACACCGGCGGCCGGGGTGACCGTTCGTTCAACGACTCCGCCTACGCGGGTGTCGAGGCGGCGATCAAGACCAACGGTGGTGACGTCTCCGAGCTCAGCCCCAACGCCGACGCCTCGAACCGCGTCGACCTGCTCACCCAGCTCGCCGACCAGGGCTACAACCCGGTCATCGCCGTCGGCTTCGCCTACGGCGACGTCATCGGTGACGTGGCCCAGCAGTATCCGGACACCACGTTCGCGATCATCGACTCGTCGGTCGCCGAGATCGGTGCCGACAACCTGACCGGGCTGCTGTTCGCGGAGGAGCAGGGTTCCTTCCTCGCCGGCGTCGCCGCGGCGCTCAAGACCACGACCAACCACATCGGTTTCGTCGGTGGCGTCGACACGTCGCTCATCCAGAAGTTCGAGGCGGGCTACTTCGCCGGGGCGCAGGCGGTCAAGGCCGACATCCAGATCGACTCCCAGTACCTGTCGCCGGCCGGTGACTTCTCCGGCTTCAACGACCCGGCCAAGGGCCAGATCGCGGCGCAGGGCATGTTCGACGGCGGCGCCGACATCGTCTACCACGCGGCCGGTGGCTCCGGCCTCGGCGTGTTCCAGGCGGCTGCCGCCTCGAACAAGCGCGCGATCGGTGTCGACTCCGACCAGTACAACACCGTGGATGACCCGGCCCTCCAGGCCGTGATCATGACGTCCATGCTCAAGCGCGTGGACAACGCGGTCGAGGCCTTCATCGGCGACTTCGTCGACGACAAGGTCGCCGGCGGCAAGGATGTCATCAACGACCTGTCCACCGAGGGCGTCGGCCTGGCCACCTCGGGCGGGTTCATCGACGACATCCAGAAGCAGATCGACGACTACCGCCAGCAGATCATCGACGGCGACATCGAGGTCCCGACCACCCGGTGATCTCAGGACGCGGGTCCGCGACGAGCGGGCCCGCGTCTTTACCGGTGGTCATCACGACGGCGGGTCCGGGCGCACTGCATCTCGAGTGCGGAGCCCGGGCCCGCCGTCGTGGTGACGGCCCCCGGTCCGCCGGAATTCCCGGGCCGGACGCCCAGCAGGACCCCCGGGTGCGACATCATGCGGCCAGCCCCACATGCCGCGCGCACCCGAAAGTCGCGCCCGGTCTCGGGCGAGCCGGTGACGACGGTCGACCCCGCCGTCACCGATGCAGACGAGCAGACGTGCGCCGCGTACCCCGCGTGCGCACCCGAGGGAGAGGCCGAGGATGGCCGCAACAGGAGCGACCGGTGGCAGCCCGGCCGCGGGGCCGCCCGCCCAGGGCGCCCCGTTCGCAGTGGAGCTACGCGGAATCACCAAGCGCTTCCCCGGCGTCGTCGCCAATCGGAACATCGAGCTGCGGGTGCGCCGGGGCGAGGTGCACGCCATCGTCGGTGAGAACGGGGCCGGCAAGTCGACCCTGATGAAGACCCTCTACGGCATGCATCGGCCCGACGAGGGCACGATCCTGCTCGACGGCCGCGAGGTCCACTTCCGCAGCCCCGCCGACGCGATCGACGCCGGGATCGGCATGGTCCACCAGCACTTCATGCTGGCCGACAACTTCACCGTCCTGGAGAACATCGTCCTGGGCAGCGAGCCCACGCGGGGCGGCCGGCTGGACCTCGCCGAGGGCCGCCGCCGGATCAAGGAGATCTCCGACCGCTACGCACTCGACCTCGAGCCCGACGAGCTGGTCGAGCACCTCGGCGTCGGCGACCGCCAGCGCGTGGAGATCGCCAAGGTGCTCTACCGGGGTGCGACCACGCTGATCCTCGACGAGCCCACCGCCGTCCTCGTGCCGCAGGAGGTCGACGAGCTGTTCGGCAATCTGGCCGAGCTCAAGCGCGAGGGCCTCACCGTCATCTTCATCTCGCACAAGCTCGACGAGGTCCGCAAGGTCGCCGACGCGATCACCGTCAACCGCCGCGGCACCACCGTGGGCACCGCCGACCCGGCCACCACGTCGGCCAAGCAGCTGGCCGAGATGATGGTCGGCGCCCAGCTGCCCACGCCGCAGACCCGGACCTCGACGGTGCGCGAGACCCCGGTGCTGC
>JAOPUS010000232.1 GCA_025963345.1 Blastococcus sp.
CAGGACCAACAGGCTCGGGACTGGCAGACCGTGACCCCGCTGGAGACCGAGGACGTCGCCCCGCCGCGGCGGTCGGTCGACCTCGGTGCCCTGATCCCGGGCGTGGTCTTCGTCGTCCTGGCGATCGGCCTGATGACCGGCGTGGACCTCCCGCTCGGGCTCTGGACGGACGGCGGGCTCGTCTGGGTGCTGCACATCGGAGGCGGCATCGCGCAGCTGATCTCCGAACTCCGCAAGGCCCGCCGCCGGCGGTAGGCACCACACGCCGGGGGGAGGGCGAAGGGCCCGGGGAGCATCAGCTCCCCGGGCCCTTCGATGGTCGGGACGCAACCGCTGGCCCCGGCATCGCGTCTCCTGCACGTGTCCCGCGCCCTGCTCCTGCTCGCTGCCGTGCTCCTCGTGGCCGGATGCGCCGAGCGCGGTGGCGGAGGATCACTCGCGGCGGAGGACATGTTCGGCGAGTGGTTCCTGGCCGAGGGCCGCGCGGACGGCGACCCACTCCCCCAGCCCGCGGCGCCCCACGCCACGCTGACCGTGGGGCCGGACGAGCTGAGTGGCCGGAGCTTCTGCAACCACGACAGCTCCGCCTACCGGCTCGAGCCCGGCGTCATGGCGGCCGAGACCGCGTACCTGAGCGCCCTCGGGAGGGCGGACACCGTCGCGCGCGACGGCGCCGACCTCCTGCTCGCCGGCGACGGCATCCTGCTGCGGTTCTCCCCCGTCCCGCCGGTGCCCGACCGCGATCTCGCCGGTACCCGCTGGGTGCTGGACACGCTCGCCGACGGCGACGTGGCCGGCTCGACACCGGGGGACCCGGCCACGCTCGTTCTCGCCGCGGACGGGACGCTGTCCGGGGCGACCGGCTGCCGTCCCCTGTCCGGGCGGTCCTGGGCGCCGGCGCACGGGCCGTGGTGGCCGAGGACCGCCTCACCCTCACCGGCACGGACGGCCGGGGGCTGGTCTACCGGGCGGAGGGCTGAGAACTCACTCCCACTCGATGGTGCCCGGCGGCTTGCTGGTCACGTCCAGGGTCACCCGGTTCACCTCGGGCACCTCGTTGGTGATCCGGGTGGAGATCTTCGCCAGGACGTCGTAGGGCAGTCGGGTCCAGTCGGCGGTCATCGCGTCCTCGCTGGAGACCGGGCGCAGCACGATCGGGTGCCCGTACGTGCGGCCGTCGCCCTGGACGCCGACCGACCGGACGTCGGCGAGCAGGACCACCGGGCACTGCCAGATCTCACGGTCGAGGTTCGCGGCGGTCAGCTCGGCCCGCACGATCGCGTCCGCCTTGCGCAGGATGTCCAGCCGTTCCTGGGTCACCTCGCCGACGATCCGGATGCCGAGGCCCGGGCCCGGGAACGGCTGGCGCCACACCATCGACTCGGGCAGGCCGAGCTGGATACCGACCTCGCGGACCTCGTCCTTGAACAGCGTCCGCAGCGGTTCCACCAGCGAGAACTGCAGGTCCTCGGGGAGCCCGCCGACGTTGTGGTGACTCTTGATGTTCGCCGTCCCGCTGCCGCCGCCGGACTCGACGACGTCGGGGTAGAGCGTCCCCTGCACGAGGAAGTCGACGCTCTCGCCGTGCTCCTTGGCGTCGCCGACGACGTCGAGGGCGGCCTGCTCGAAGACCCGGATGAACTCCCGACCGATGATCTTGCGCTTCTCCTCGGGGTCGGAGACCCCGGCCAGCGCACCGAGGAACTGCTCGCGGGCGTCGACGACCCGCAGGTCGACCCCGGTGATCGCGACGAAGTCCCGTTCGATCTGCTCGGTCTCGCCCTCGCGCATCAGCCCGTGATCGACGTAGACACAGGTGAGCCGGTCGCCGATCGCACGCTGTACCAGCGCCGCGGCCACGGCGGAGTCCACGCCACCGGAGAGCGCGCACAGGGCGCGGCCGTCCCCGATCTGGGCGCGGATCCGCTCGACCTGCTCCTCGACGACGTTGGCCATCGTCCACGTCGGCTCGAGACCGGCGATGTCGAACAGGAAGTGCTCGAGCACCGTCTGCCCGTGCGCGGTGTGCCGCACCTCGGGGTGGAACTGGACGCCGGCGAGCTTGCGGTCGACGTCCTCGAACGCGGCCACGGGCGCACCGGTCGACGTCGCGGTGACGGTGAAACCGGGGGGCGCCTCACTGACGGCGTCCCCGTGGCTCATCCAGACCGACTGCTCCACGGGCAGCGACCCGAACAGCCGGCCCTGCGTGGTGACCGTCAGGGGCGTGCCGCCGTACTCGCGGTCGCCGGTGTGGGCCACCGTGCCCCCGAGGCTCTGCGCCATGGCCTGGAAGCCGTAGCAGATGCCGAACGCCGGGACGCCGGACTCGAACAGCATCGGGTCGACCTGCGGGGCGCCCGGCGCGTAGACGCTCGACGGGCCGCCGGAGAGCACGATGGCGGCCGGCTTGCGGGCGACGATCTCCTCGGCCGGGACGTCGGACGGCACGATCTCGGAGTAGACGCCGGCCTCCCGGATCCGCCGGGCGATCAGCTGGGCGTACTGGGCACCGAAGTCCACGACGAGGACGGTCGGAAAGTCCATCAGTCGGCAGTCTCTCCGGTCGTGTGGCCCCCGATGACCAGGTCGACCCGCTGGAACTCCTTGAGGTCGCGGTAGCCGGTCTTGGCCATCGTCCGGCGCAGCGCACCGAAGAGGTTGGTGCGGCCGTCGGAGGTCTCCGCCGGGCCGAGCAGGACCTGCTGCAGCGTGCCGGCCGGGGGCACCGGCGCGGACGTGCCACCGCGCGGCAGCCTCGGGTGCGCCGCGACCGAGTCCCACCAGATGCCGCCGCCGGGGACCTCGGCGGCGATCCGCAGCGGTTCGCCGAGCTGGACGGCGTCGGCGCCGCAGGCCAGCGCGCGGGCGATCGCGCCGCTGTTCTCGATCCGGCCGTTGGCGATGACGTGCACGTACCGGCCGCCGGTCTCGTCGAGGTAGTCGCGCCGCGCGGCCGCGGCGTCGGCGATGGCACTGGCCAGGGGCACGCGAATGCCCATCACCGCGTCGCCGGTGGAGAAGCTGTCGGCGCCCACGCCGACGATGACCCCGGCCGCACCGGTGCGCATCAGGTGCAGCGCGGTCTGGTAGTTCGCCGCCCCGCCCACGATGACCGGGACGTCGAGGTCGGCGATGAACTCCTTGAGGTTGAGTGCGTCGCCCTGGGTGGTGACGTGCTCGGCGGAGACGATCGTGCCCTGGATGACCAGGAGGTCCACACCCGCCGACAGCACGGTCGGCGCGAGCTGGAGGGTGTGCTGCGGGGAGACCCGGACGGCGGTCGTGACCCCGGCCTCGCGCATCTCCTTGATCCGGGCCGCGATCAGGTCGGGCTTCACCGGCTCGCAGTAGACCTGCTGCAGCAGAGCCACCGGCGGCGCACCCGCCGCCGCGGCGTCCCGGAGCTGGCGGTAGACCGGCAGCGGGTCCTCGTAGCGGGCCCACAGCCCCTCGGCGTTCAGCAC
>JAOPUS010000234.1 GCA_025963345.1 Blastococcus sp.
AGAGGACGGCGTCGAGCTGTCCCTGGCCGACGATGACGTGCATCTCGCGGCCGATGCCGGAGTCGCTGAGCAGCTCCTGGACGTCGAGCAGCCGGACCTTGTCGCCGTTGATCTCGTACTCGCTCTCACCGGAGCGGTACATGCGGCGGGTGATCGACACCTCGGTGTAGGCGATCGGCAGGGCGCCGTCGGCGTTATCGATCGTGAGCGTCACCTCGGCCCGGCCGAGGGCGGGGCGGCCGGCGGTGCCGGCGAAGATGACGTCCTCCATCTTGCCGCCGCGCAGACTCTTGGCGCCCTGCTCGCCGAGAACCCAGGCGATGGCGTCGACGACGTTGGACTTGCCGGACCCGTTGGGCCCGACGACGGCCGTGATCCCAGGCTCCAGCCGCAGCGTGGTGGCGGACGCGAAAGACTTGAAGCCCTTGAGCGTCAGGCTGGACAGGTGCACAGAACAGGCACCCTAGTAGAAGGGCCCCGTCCCTCCCACCATTCGCAGGCTCATGGCGAGCCTCTGGACAGGGCCTTAGGCCAGTGCGGGCTCGACGCTGTCGCCGGCCAGGGAGAACAGTTCGTGGGCGATGACGGCGTCGCGCTGGGCGCGCAGGTCCTCGAGCTCCCGCTCCAGCCGGCGCACCCTGGCCCGCAGGACGGCGTTCTCCTCCGCTACTCGGAGCTCCGCGGGGGCGACGACGTGACCGAACAGGGCCTTGGCCATGACTGCAACGGCCTTTCCGACGAGGGGAGTGGGCCCGGCGCCCCGGGAACCGGTCGGCGCGAGCTGTGGTATCCCCAGGGTGACAGGCCGGGACACGCAGGTCAACGCCAAGAATGCCTACTCCCTGTGTCGGGGGAATGTCGCGTTCGTCACGCTGTGGTGAACCCCGTGCTCCCCTGTACCGGCTCGAAGTGATGGTCGACCCGCTGGACGCTGCCCGGCGCGCGCGGTCCGTCGAGGGCGTCGAGCACGGACTCGACGGCCTCGGCCGGTCCCTCGACGACCACCTCCACCCGCCCGTCCGACAGGTTGCGGGCCGAACCCGCCAGACCGGCCGACGACGCGAGCTCACGGACGAACCAGCGGTAGCCGACGCCCTGGACGTGACCGGAGACGACGGCGACCGCGCGAGCCGTCACGACCGCCTGGCCCGCGGGCGCGGCTGGCACTGCGGGCAGCTGTAGCTCGAGCGGTTCATGAACGACTCACGCCGGATGGGGGTCCCGCAGCGGGGGCACGGCCGGTCGGCCTGGCCGTAGACGGCGAGGAAGCGGGAGAAGTAGCCGCTCTGCCCGTTGACGTCGACGTAGAGCGAGTCGAAGGAGGTGCCGCCCTGCGCCAGCGCCTCCCCCAGCACGTCCCGGACGCCGTCCAGGAGGTCGGCCACTTGGCCGCTGGTGAGCTTGTCGGTGGGCCGGGCGCCGTGCAGGCGGGCGCGCCAAAGCGCCTCGTCGGCGTAGATGTTGCCGACCCCGCCGATCAGCGTCTGGTCCAACAGCGCCCGCTTGACCTCGGTGTGCCGACGGCGGAGGGCGGCGGTGAAGCCCGCCTCGTCGAAGGAGTCGTCGAGCGGGTCGATCGCGATGTGCGCGAGCCGGGCGGGGATCTCATCCCCCACCGACTCCTCCACGGCGAGGCCGCCGAAGGTCCGCTGATCGACGAACCGCAGTTCCCGGCCGCCGTCGGTGAAGGTGAAGCGGGCCCGCAGGTGGGTCTCGTCCGGGGCAGAGGGCTTCTCCACCAGCAGCTGGCCGCTCATCCCGAGATGGGCGACCATCGAGCCGCCGGAGGCGGAGCCGTCGGCCTCGGCCATCGGCAGCCACAGGTACTTGCCGCGCCGGCGGGCGTCGGTGAAGGTGCGGCCGGTCAGGGCGGCCACGAAGTGGTCGGCGCCCTCGAGGTGCCGGCGGACGGCGCGTGGGTGGTGGACCTCGACGGTGGCGACCGTCCGGCCGGCGACCCACTGCTCCAGGCCCCGGCGGACGACCTCGACCTCAGGAAGTTCCGGCATGGCTCAGCTCTCGGGGACGGCGTCCGTCAGCGCGCGCCAGGCGGTCTCCGCGGCCTCCTGCTCGGCGGCCTTCTTGGTCCTTCCCGACCCGCGGCCGTAGACGGTGCCGGCGAGGACGACCGCCGCGGTGAAGGTCTTCGCGTGGTCGGGGCCCTCGTCCTCGACCAGGTAGCCGGGTGCGCCCAGGCCGCGGGCGGCCCCGAGCTCCTGGAGGCTGGTCTTCCAGTCCAGGCCGGCGCCGCGCGTGGCGGCCTCGACCAGCAGCGGGTCGAACAACCGGTGCACCAGCTCGGAGGCGGCGTCCAGGCCGCACCCCAGGTGCACCGCACCGATCAGCGCCTCGAGCGCGTCGGCCAGGATCGAGTCCTTCTCACGGCCTCCGGTGGTCTCCTCGCCGCGGCCGAGCAGCAGGTACGGCCCGATGCCGCCGTCGCCGAGACGACGGGCCACCCCGGCCAGCGAGGTCATGTTGACCACCGAGGCACGCAGCTTGGCCAGCTGGCCCTCGGGGAGGGCCGGCTGGCTGCGGTAGAGCTCGTCGGTGACGACCAGCCCGAGCACCGAGTCGCCGAGGAACTCCAGGCGCTCGTTGGTCGGCAGGCCGCCGTTCTCGTACGCGAAGGACCGGTGGGTCAGCGCCAGCCCGAGCAGGCCGTCCGGCAGTGCAACGCCGAGGGCGTCGTTCAGCCAGGTGGCGGCCCGCTCGGCGTGCACCTCACCACCTGGGGTCCAGCCGTCAGCAGCGCTCCGTGAAGAGCGCGTGCCGGCGGCCGTCGTCCCCACGATCGAAGGTCCGGCGGTCAGACGGAGAGGACCTGACGGCCGGCGTACTGGCCGCAGTTCGCGCACGCCTGGTGCGGGGGCTTCGGCTGACCACAGGCGCGGTTGGGGCACGGCGACAGGGTCGGCGCGGTGGCCTTCCACATCGAGCGGCGGGAACGGGTGTTGGAGCGGGAAGTCTTCCGCTTCGGGACAGCCACGGTCAGTTCTCCTCAGTGGTGGGGCTCTCGCCGGGGGCGCCCGGCGAGGATGTCGTTGGGGTGCCGAACTTCTCGGCCAGCCCCGCCCAGCGGGCGTCCACGACCTCGTGGTGGTGGTCGGCCGGTAGGTCGTCCAGACGCTGGCCGCAGTCGACGCAGAGCCCGGCGCAGTCCTCGGAGCAGACCGGCGCCAGGGGCAGGTTCAGGACGACGGTGTCACGTACCAGAGGCGCGAGGTCGAGGTAGTCGCCGTCGATGCGTCGGACCTCGTCCTCCTCGCTGGTGGCCTCGGTGGTGCTGCCCTCGTAGGCATACAGCTCCTGCACGTCGAGGTGCAACGTGTCCTCGATGGGCTCGAGGCAGCGGGCACAGGACCCGGTCACGGGGACGTCGAGCTCGCCGGTGACCAGCACGCCCTCCATCACCGACTCCAGTCGCAGGCGCAGGTGCACGTCGGCACCCGCAGGGACGCCGATGAGCTCCACCCGCCACTCGGCCGGCGCCGGAAGCGTGCGGTCGATCTCCTGCATGGAGCCGGCGCGACGGCCGAGTTCCCGGAGGTCGAACCGCCAGGGGTTGGCTCTGGGACGCCGGACGTCCTGGGACGTGGCGCCTGGGCGGTTCGAGGCAGCAGCAGCAGGCATGTCAGTACTCGCGGTCGGCAGTGGGGTGGAGGGCCGGCCGGAGCACCCCAATGAAGAGCGGGGCCACCGGCGGTCGGACCAGGGGTCGAGACTACCCGATCCCGATCGGGGGCCGGTCGGCAGCGAGGAGGGTCAGGGCTCGCGCAGTGTCGTGCGGGCCTTCTCGACGGAATGGAGCATCCGCTCCAGCGTCGTCCCGAAGTCCGCGAGCCGGCTGTCGACGTACTGGTCGACCTCCGCGCGCATCCGGGCGACGTCCGTAGCGGTCTGGGCGCCGAGCTCGTCAGCGCGGGAGACGGCGCCGCGGTAGACCTCGGTCTCGGTGATCAGCCGCTCGTGCTCGGCCAGCGCCTCGGCGATCAGCGCCTCGCGGTGGGCGCGGCCCTCCACGATCAGCCGTTCGGCCTCGGCCTCGGCGTCGGCGAGCAGTTCCTCGGCCTCGGCCTGGGCGCCGGCGAGCAGCTCGTCGCGCTGACGGCGGGCCGTGCCCAGGAGCTCCTCGCGCTGGCGCCGCGCCGAGGACAGCAGCTGCTCGCTCTCCGCGCGGGTCCGGCCGGTGAGCCGCTCGGCCTCCGCCTGGGCCTGCTGAAGGATCTCCGTGCGCTGCTCGACGATCGCGCCGGCGGCCTGGACGTCCTCGGGCAGGGACTCGCGCAGGTCGTCGAGCAGGTCGAGAAGGTGGTCGCGCGGGACCATGCAGGAGCCCGACATCGGGACACTTCGGGCGTTCTCGATGACCGTCGTCAGCTCGTCGACGGTCTCGTAGAGGCGGTAGACCACCTCTGTCATGACGACTCCCGGGCCTGCTGCTCGGCACGGTGGGCCAGCAGCCGCTCGTACACCGCCTTGGGAACGAGCCGGGAGACGTCGCCGCCGAACATGGCGATCTGCTTGACCAGGCTGGAGGAGAGGTGGCCGACCTGCGGCGCGGTCGGGACGAAAAGGGTCTCCACGGCGGCGAGCTCGCGGTTCATCTGCGCCATCTGGAGCTCGTACTCGAAGTCGCTCACGGCGCGTAGGCCCTTGACGATCACCGGGATGTCGTTGGCCTTGCAGTAGTCGACCAGGAGGCCCTGGAAGCTGGCGACGACGACGTTGGGCAGCTCGGCGACGGCCTCGCGCAGGAGTTCCATCCGCTCGTCCACGGAGAACAGCCCGGCCTTGCCGGGATTGACCAGCACGGCGACGACGAGCTCGTCGTAGAGGCCGGCGGCCCGGGTGATGACGTCGACGTGACCGTTGGTGACCGGGTCGAAGGATCCAGGGCAGACGGCACGCCTCACGAGGAGCGACCGTACCGGAGCTGAGCCTCTCCGTACCGCCGGTCGCGCAGACCGACGAGCGGTGTCGGCCACTCCCACGGCTTCTCGCGGCTCGGGCGCTCCACCACCACGACCGCGTCGGGAGCCAGCCACCCGCCGTCCACCAGTGCCTGGAGCACCTCCCGGACCTCGTCGACGGGGGTTGCGTAGGGCGGGTCCGCGAGCACCAGATCGAAGCGGGCCGGCGGCGCGCCGCCGACGACGGTGGGGACCGAACCGGCGATGACGCGCCCACCCGGCAGGCCGACGGCGGCCAGGTTCTCCCTCAGCACGGGGAGCACCCCGGGCGAGGACTCGACGAAGACCACGGCCTCCGCCCCGCGGGAGAGGGCCTCCAGCCCGAGGGCGCCGGAACCGGCGTAGAGGTCGAGCACGGTGGCGCCCCGGACGTCGAGCAGCGACTTCAGGGAGTTGAAGAGGGCCTCCCGGGCACGGTCGCCCGTGGGGCGGACCCCGGTGCGCGGGACCTTGAGCCGCCGACCGCCGGCGACGCCGGAGATGAGACGCGTCATGCGGGGCAGCTCATGCCTTCTCCAACCACTCCGCGCGCTCGTCGGTGGCCAGGGCGGCGACCTCGGCGGCCAGCCCCGGATGGTCGGCGAGGCCACGCTGGGTCTCCAGCAGGGCCGTGGCCTCGGCGCGGGCCGTGGCGATGAGCTCCTCGTCCTCCAGCAGCGACAGCAGCCGGATACCCGAGCGCGTGCCGGACTGCGCGGCACCGAGCACGTCGCCTTCCCGGCGCGTCTCGAGGTCGAGGCGGGCGAGCTCGAAGCCGTCGGAGGTCGCGGCGACCGCAGCGAGCCGCTGCCCGGTGGAGGAGGCCGTCGGTGCATCCGTGACGAGCAGGCAGAGGCCGGGATGCTTGCCCCGGGCGACGCGGCCACGCAGTTGGTGCAGCTGGCTCACGCCGAAGCGGTCGGCGTCGAGCACGACCATGACGGTGGCGTTCGGGACGTCGACGCCGACCTCGACCACCGTCGTGGCCACGAGGACGTCGATCTCCCCGGCGGCGAAGGCCCGCATCCGGGCGTCCTTCTCCTCCGGGCTGAGCCGGCCGTGCAGGACGTCGAGACGGAGGCC
>JAOPUS010000244.1 GCA_025963345.1 Blastococcus sp.
CGTCGGCGACCCGGCGGGCCCAGTCGGCGCCGGTGCTGCGCCACAGGTGCGAGTAGACCCGCAGCAGCAGCGCGTTGTCGTAGAGCATCTTCTCGAAGTGCGGCACCACCCAGCCGGCGTCCACCGAATAGCGGGCGAATCCGCCGGCCAGCTGGTCGTAGATGCCCCCGCGGGCCATCGCCTCGGCCGTGTGGGCGGCCATGCCCAGGGTGTCCTCGTCACCGCGGCGGGCGTGCGCCCGGAGGAGGAACTCCAGCACCATCGACGGCGGGAACTTCGGCGCGCCGCCGAAGCCGCCCGCGTTCCGGTCGAAGCTGGCGGCCAGGGCGACGACCGCACCGTCGAGCAGCTCCGGGGAGAGCGGGCTGGGTGCCCCGAGGTCCAGCCGGCTGGAGATCGCCTCGACGATCTTCCCGCCGGCGTTCTCCAGCTCCTCCCGACGGTTCATCCAGGCGTCAGTGACCGCGTCGAGCACCTGCCGGAAGGCGGGCATGTTCGGGTGCGGGCGAGGCGGGAAGTAGGTGCCGCAGTAGAACGGTGCGCCGCCCGGCGTGGTGAACACCGTCATCGGCCAGCCGCCCTGCCCGGTCAGGGCCTGGGTGGCCGCCATGTAGACGCTGTCGACGTCCGGGCGCTCCTCGCGGTCGACCTTCACGCTGACGAACCCGGCGTTCATCTGCGCCGCCGTCGCCTCGTCCTCGAAGGACTCGTGCGCCATCACGTGGCACCAGTGGCAGGCCGCGTATCCCACACTCAGAAGGACGGGTACGTCGCGCCGGCGTGCCTCGGCGAAGGCCTCCTCCCCCCACTCCCACCAGTCCACCGGGTTCTCCGCGTGTTGCAGCAGGTAGGGGCTGGTGGCGGCCGCCAGGCGGTTGCTCATGGGCCGTCCCTCCTCTCGCATCGAATGACGGACCCGGTGGCGCAGCGACCCCGGATTCGCTCACGTCCACGGCTCACACATGCGGCCGGCACCGGATCAACCAGTCCGACCGGCTTCACGCCCCAGCTACTGCTGGAGCTTCGACGTCCACACCGTGAGCACGTCAATCCTTGCCCGGCCGGCTGCCGGGCCAACCGAACACCACGACACCATCCTGACCGCCGCCTGGATCCGCGCGTACCACCGGCTCGGACGCACCGCGACATACATCTGGCCCGGGGCGCCCGTCCGGACGATTCAGTGCTCGAGCAGCACCGTGAACGTCTGACCACCGTCCTGCGACTCCAGGAGGGCCTCGGCGGTCACGACGGCTATCCGGATCGTCCCGTCGTCGGCGGAGGCCGCCGTCACGGCGTGGGGAGCCGCGCCCAGTTGCGCCCGTTCCTGCCAGCTGCCGGCCGCATCCGTGCTGGTCCACACCGTGCCGGCCGGGTCGACGCCGACGGCTGTCGTGCCGTCCTCGGCCCAGTCGACCACCTGGAGCAGCGGCGCGCTGTCCACCGGGGACCACGAGGAACCGGCGTCTGCGGACCGAAGGAGTCCCTGCTGCGTCGTCGCCAGGACGGAGGTGCCGTCGGGGGCGGCGGCGAGCGTGTGCGGTTCGGCCGGGATCTGCAGCTGTTCCCACGTCCGGCCGTCGGTGCTGCGCAGCAGCGATCCGTCGTAGCCGAGCACTCCGGCGTCGCTGACGGTCAGGGCGTGGAAGTCGGACTCGCCCTGGCGGGACAACGCCGTCCAGGTGCGACCGCCGTCGGTGGACTCGATCAGCCCGACCGGCTGCGGAAGGTCCACACCGGGTCCGGGGTGGCCGGATGCCAGGTAGTGGTCGGCCCCGGAAACCGCGAAACCCATGAGGTCGATGACCGGGCCGATGGAGGTGAGCTGACCACTCTCGCTCACGCCGACGAGTCCCTCGTGAGTGGCCAGGAGCAGCGCCCCGTCGGGGCCGATCGCAACGCCGTGGACGTGCCCGGACGGCAGCGACCCCGCCTCCGGCGACGGCGATGCGGCCGCGGATCCGGACTCCGGCGAGGAGCACCCGGAGACCAGCGTGAGCAGGGCGGCACCCGCGGCGGCAAGGAGCACCCCGGCGCGTCGTGACGACGCGGGGGGACGGTGGAGGCGCTGCAGGCGCATGAAGATCTCCGGTCTCAGCGGGGGTGGATGCGGTACGGGGGACATGGCGGGGCGAGGGGCGAGCCCGCCGCCCCGCCGTGTGCTGGTTCAGCCGCCGAGCGCGGGAAGCAGCTGCTCCATCTCGGCGATCTCTGCGTTCTGGCTGTCGCGGATGCTCCCGGCCATTGCGAGGGCATCGGAGTTCTGCCCCTCGGCGCTCTCGGTCACAGCCATCTCCACCGCGGCGCGATGGTGGCGGATCATCTGCTCGAGGAACAGCCGGTCGAAGTCGGCGCCGGACGCATTGGCCAGGGCGGTCATGTCCTGCTCGGACATCCCTCCCATGCCCTCGCCGCTGCTGTGGTCCATGCCGCTCATGTCGCCGGCGCCCCACTCGGCGAGCCAGCCGGTGAGCGTGTCGATCTCGGGCTGCTGGGCCGTCTGGATGCGGGCTGCGAGGTCGAGGATCCGCGGATCGGCGGCCCGGCCCGGGGCCAGCTGAGCCATCGCGATGGCCGACTGGTGGTGCGGGACCATCTGCTCGGCGAAGGTGGTGTCGGCCTCGTTGTGCTCGACGCTCTGCCTGGCCGATGAACTCGCCGAAGTGTCCGGGCGGGTGGATCCGTGCGCCGCGGTGTGGGCGTTGCCCGAGCAGCCGGCGAGGACGAGGGTCCCGGCGAGAAGGGTGCCTGCGAGACGCCCGAGACGCCCGAGACGTGCGGTCGTGTGGGTCATGACGTGGTTCTCCTGGGAAGTCGGTACGAAGGCGTGCTGGAACCGCCGCCGGTGGCCAGACAGTGCTGGGGCGGGACGGTGCGAGCAGTCGGCCTACGTCCGCAGGACGCAGAGGGCGAACAGATCCGGTGGTCGGAGCGGGGTCGACCACCCGGCGGCGCGGGCTCGGGCTCGCCGCAGTGCCGGGGGTACCAGCCCGAACAGCCGGGGCACGAGCAGCGCGAGCAAGACGGCAAACCCGGCGGCGAGCACCGCCAGGCACAGCGTCCACAGGTGCACGCCCGCCCCGTGCGGCGTGCTTCCGCGCCCGGCGTCGGCGGGCGCATCCGCGTCAGACCGAGTGACCGCGGAGTCGCCCGGCATCGGATCGGTCAGGCCGACCCCGGTCACGTGGCCGTCGGCAGCAGAAGCGGCCAGCGCGACCGTCGCGGCGTGTACAGCGTCGGAGCCGTGGGTGGAGCCGGCGGCGGCAGTGGTGCACTGCAGGCCGTGCATGGCGAAGACGGCGGCCAGCATCAGCAGGGCCGTCCACAGTCGTGCCGCCATGACCACCCCCTTCGTCTCCGAGGCTACGAGGTCTCCCCGGCGGCATGCCGGGGAGACCGTCGTCACTGCCTCACACCGTTCAGCGGGACACCGGCTGCGGCTCGGGCGCCGGGGCGGCCCGCGCCGCGCCCGTCTCGGGGGCGGCGGGCAGCCGCAGCCGCTTGAGCAGCAGCGCGTTGACCGCAACCAAGACGCTGGAGCCCGACATCGACAGGGCGGCGATCTCCGGGCGCAGCACCAGGCCGAACGGCGCGAACACCCCGGCGGCGATCGGCAGCGCGATGGCGTTGTAGCCGATCGCCCAGGCCAGGTTCTGCCGCATCTTGCGCAGCGTGGCCCGCCCGATGGCGAGTGCCGTCGGCACCCCGAAAGGGTCGGAGCCCATCAGGACCACATCCGCAGCCTCGATCGCGACATCCGTGCCGGCGCCGATCGCGATGCCGAGATCGGCGGTGACCAGCCCGATGGCGTCGTTCACCCCGTCCCCGACGAAGGCAACCCGCCGTCCTGCCTGCTGCAGCTCGGTGATCCGGGCGGCCTTGTCGGCGGGCAGCACCTCGGCGATGACGGTGTCGATGCCCAGCTGCTCGGCGATGCGGCGGGCGGTGGCCTCGTTGTCCCCGGTGAGCATGACCACCTGCAGGCCGGCCTCGTGCAGCGCGGCCACGGCCGCCGCGGACGTCGGCCGGACGGCGTCGGCCAATGCGATCACTCCGACGGCGCGGCCGTCGACGGCGACCAGCACCGCGGTTCGGCCACCGGCGGCCAGGTCGTCGCGGCGCACACCCATGGCCCCCAGCGCGACGCCCTCGTCGGCCATCAGCTTGGCGTTGCCCACCAGCACCCGGTGCCCGGCGACTTCGGCGACGGCGCCGCGTCCGGGCAGGTTGCGGAACCCGGTGGCGGTCAGCGCCGCCACGCCGCGGGCGTCGGCGTGCCGGGCTACGGCGGCGGCCAGCGGGTGCTCGGACTCCCGTTCGACGGCCGCGGCCAGCGCCAGCACGTCACCTTCACCCATGCCGTCGACGACGACGTCGGTGACCTCCGGTTCACCCTTCGTCAGAGTGCCGGTCTTGTCGAACACAACGGTGTCGATCCGGGCGGCGGTCTCCAGTGCGGTGGCGTTCTTGAACAGCACGCCGCGCTGGGCGGCCAGCCCGGTGCCGACCATGATCGCGGTCGGGGTGGCCAGGCCGAGCGCATCGGGGCAGGTGACCACGACGACGGTGATCGCGAACAGCATCGCGGTGGCGAAGGAGGCGCCGGCGGCCAGCCACGCGAGCAGCGTCAGCCCGCCGCCGACCAGCGCGACCAGGACCAGCCAGAACGCCGCCCGATCGGCCAGCCGCTGGCCCGGGCTCTTGGACGCCTGCGCGGTCTGCACCGCGGCGACGATCGCGGCAAGCGCGGTGTCCGCGCCGACCTTCGTGGCCCGCACCCGCAGGGTGCCGGTGGTGTTCACCGAGCCGCCGATGACCTCGTCGCCGGGACCCTCGTGCACCGGCAGGCTCTCCCCGGTGATCAGCGACTCGTCGACTTCGCTCTCGCCGGCTTCAACGACGCCGTCGACGGGGATCTTCGCCCCGGGCCGGACCAGCAACAGGTCGCCGACGACCACCTCGGCGGTCGGGACCTCCACCGGCTGCCCGTCCCGGATGACGACCGCGCGCGGCGGTGCCAGCTCGAGCAGCGTGCGGATGGCGTCGTTGGCGCCGCCGCGGGCGCGCATCTCGAACCAGTGCCCGAGCAGCACGAACGCGGTCAGCACGGTGGCCGCCTCGTAGAAGACCTCGCCGCCGCCGGCCAGCGTGACCACGACGCTGTAGCCCCAGCCGGCGCCGACCGCGACAGCGACCAGCACCATCATGTCCAACGTCCGCGCCCGCAGCGCCCGCCAGGCGCCGTCGAAGAAGATCCAAGCGCTGTAGAAGACGACCGGCAGCGAGAGGATCAGCGAGAAGACGTCGTCGCGAAGCCCGAACGGCGCCGGCGCGGTGAATCCGAGCACCTCCCGGCCGATCGGCGACCACAGCAGGATCGGGATCGACAGCGCCGCCGCGACCAGGAATCGGTTACGCATGTCGCGCGCCATCCCGGCCATGTCGTGGTGCCCGCCGTGGCCCATCGCCTCGTGGCCGCTCATCCCGTCGTGCTCGGCGGCCCCGGCGTCGGGCCGACCATGGGTGGCGTGCTCGTGCAGTGCCTCCGTGGCCGCCTCGACTGCGCGGTGACCGTCGTGGGCCGCGGTCGTGCCGAGGTCGCGAGGCTCGGCCGCCGGGTCGCAGACGTGCCTGGGCACAGACTGCCCCGAGCAGTGGTAGCCGCAGTCGCGGACCCATGACCCGAGCTGCGCCACCGAGGTCCGCGCCGGGTCGTAGGTCACCGTGGCGGTCTGGCCGACCGGGTTGGCCTCGACGCGCAGCACGCCCGGGCGCCGGCCGAGCACACTCTCGGCGACGGCCTTCTCCGATGCCCAGTGCACTCCGGCGACTTCCAACACGACCGTCTGCTGCCGAGCCGACATGGCCACTCCTCGCGCGTTCGGGTCTCCGTGTCGCCCAGAACGCTATACCCCCCTGGGGTACTTTACCAGCAGTTCGGCAGGGTCAGCGGAAGCGAGTGGTCAATCGCCGCGCCGCCGCGGCGCGGCTTCCCCCTCGTCAGGTTCCCGCTCCTTGCGGCGGAGCAGATAGGACGTCACGCCCAGCAGGACGACCAGGACGCCCAGCAGCCCGATCTCGACGATGCGGTCGTCGAACTGGTCACCCTTGCCGAGGACGCCGGCCGCCTCGACCGAGAGCACGACGATCTCCTTGATCGAGGCGATGATGCCGACGAGCAGGAAGGGCTCGGCAACCAGCTCGCGCTTCTCGACCGTCGTGCGGACGGCGAAGAGCAGCTCGACGAAGATGAACACCAGCAGCAGGAGGTCGAGCACCTCGAGCAGCGGCTTCTGGGAGAAGTCGCTCACCAGCCCCCAGGAGGTCTTACCTGCCACCGCGAGCAGGACGAACGCCGACAGCACCAGGAAGAGCGCGATGCCTCCGTAGATGAGGTTCTCGGCCACTTCCAGTGCCCGGGTCCCGGCCCTGCTGAAGCCCGGCGGGCGGACGTCCTCTTCGGGGTCTGCGCTGCGCTGATCCTGGGCCATCGGATGATCATTCCCGATGGCCCCGCGCGAGTCTCCCCGACGCTCGCCGTCACTCCGCGCCAGCAGGCCACCGCATGTCGATAAATGCCGTTGCTACCGACAAGCAGACGCGCTCTGACTCGTCAGTACACGCCAACCGACACGCCAATATTCGTCCTTGGGTGTCATTTGCTGCCCATAGTGCCAGCGCAGGAGTCGGCGGACCCTGACGACTGCGCGACCATCACTCGATGGCGCGTCACCCAGGAGGGCCGTCATGACACGAACCCCGATCCGCCTTCTCGTTCTCCTCGCGGCGTCGTTCACCGCGATCGCACTCGCCGTCCCCGCTCAGGCGGCCGCCCCGTACTGCGGCATCACGTGGGGATCGACCGCCGAGCAGGCGGGCAACTCCGCGCCCTCCGGCTTCGGCACGGAACTCACCGCCATCCGGGCCGGGCGGCACACCTGCTACGACCGGCTCGTCCTCGACATCAGCGGCACCACGCACGTCAACTCCTGGCGCGTCGAGTACGTCTCGGCGGTCCGGTCCGACGGCTCTGGCGCCGTCGTCCCGCTGCGCGGTGGGGCGTTCCTGCAGATCACGGCCGGAGCCAACAACGACCAGTACCACCCGGCCAACCAGCGGGAACTGGCGAGCGCCGCCGGATTCACAACCTTCCGGCAGGTGGCCTCGGCCGGTGGCTTCGAGGGGTACAGCAGCATCGGCCTGGGCGTGCGGGCGCGGCTGCCGTTCCGCGTCGCCGCTCTCGCCGGTCCCGGTAACACGGTCCGTGTCGCGATCGACGTGGCGCACCGCTGGTAACGCGCCGGCCGGCGGCCGGTCGGATCAGCCCTGAACGGGGCGGTCCGGCCGGTCGTCGTCGGAGCGGGGCGGCTCGATGGCGAGTGGCGCGCGGCGCAGGGTGTCGAGCAGCTCCTCACCCTTCGGCGGGTCCTGCTCCATCAGCTCGGCCGGGGTGTCGGGGACGACGTCCCGGGGGTCCGGCGCCTCGAAGCTGGGCGGGATCCGCTTGAGGTGCCTGCTCATCGAACGGACCAGGAAGACCACCGCGATCAGCAGCAGAAGCGTGAGCAGAAGGCCCAGCGGGCCGGACTTGCCGACGTCCTCGGGGAGCTGGCCCCCGGCCGCGGCGAGCAGGTCGACGGACAGGATCCGAGCGCTCATCGGACGGCCACCTCACTCCGGATACCGGCGAACAGATCGTCCTCGGGTGTGGGCGAGTCCACCAGCGACCGGACGAGCTCGTAGTCCTCGGTCGGCCACACCTGCTTCTGGGTGTCCATCGGGCAGGCGAACCACCGGCCGTCCGGGTCGATCTGGGTGGCGTGCGCGATCAGGGCGGCGTCCCGGACCGGGAAGTACTCGGCGCAGGCGACTCGGGTGGTCACCCGGTGGGAGATGTCGTGCGCCGGGTCCCAGTTCGCCAGCCACTCCGTGTACGGCGACTCCGACCCCGTTGCCAGGATCGCCTCGTGCAGCGCCTTCGTGCGCGGCAGCGTGAAACTCATGTGGTAGTAGAGCTTGCTCGGCTGCCACGGCTCACCGAGCTCGGGATACCGGTCGGGATCACCGGCGGCCTCGAAGGCGTGGACCGAGATCTCGTGGGTCTTGATGTGGTCGGGGTGCGGGTAGCCGCCGCGCTCGTCGTAGGTGGTGATCACCTGGGGGCGGAACCGGCGGATCAGGGCCACCAGCGGGGCGGCCGCCTCCTCGAGCGGGACGAGGGCGAAGCAGCCGTCGGGCAGCGGGGGCAGCGGGTCGCCCTCAGGGAGTCCGGAGTCGACGAAGCCGAGGAACTCCTGCTCGATGCCGAGGATCGCGCGGGCACGGTTCATCTCCTCGACCCGGATCTGCGGCAGCCGCTCCCACACCTCGGGACGGTCCATCGCCGGGTTCAGCACCGAGCCGCGTTCGCCGCCGGTACAGGTCGCCACCAGGACCCGGGCGCCGTCGGCCACGTACTTCGCCATCGTCGCGGCGCCCTTGCTCGACTCGTCGTCCGGATGCGCATGGACGGCGAGCAGCCGCAACTGGTCGGGTTCGGTCACCCGGCCATTGTCCCCCGCGGGGCGACGTCGACGGCGGACGCCCCGACACGGCCCGGAAGAACACCCTGTTCAGCTACCCAGCCGGGGGAATTGTGCCGCTGATCACTGGGCGGTCCGGTACCGTTCCGGATCTACGGGACGACTGCCGCACCCGTGCAGCGCACCAGTGCACGGCCGCCGAACCCGGTGTTAGCTTGGCCGGATCGACCAACGGCCGGTCCCCGATCGGGGATGGGCCCACCGAATCTCAGGAGTACCCCCACGTGGCCACCCCCACTGACGAGCAGTCCCAGGGCGTCTGGCTGACCCAGGAAGCCCACGACCGGCTGAAGGCTGAGCTCGACCAGTTGGTGGCCGGCCGACCGGCGATGTCGGCGGAGATCAACGCCCGCCGCGAGGAAGGCGACCTCAAGGAGAACGGCGGGTACCACGCCGCGAAGGACGAGCAGGGCAAGCAGGAGGCCCGCATCCGTCAGCTCACCGACCTCC
>JAOPUS010000282.1 GCA_025963345.1 Blastococcus sp.
CAGAGCCAGGTCGGTACCGGGGAGCGGCTGCAGGTGCAGCGCGGCGTTGCGTGCAGTCGCGGTGCGCCGGGGGTCCACGACGACGTGCTGCGCGCCGCGCTCGCGCCCCGCGTCGAAGTACTGCATCGCCGGCGGCATGGTGTCGGCCGGGTTGCTGCCGACCAGGACGACGATGTCGGCCTCGGCGATGTCCGCCAGCGGGAACGGCATGCCGCGGTCCAGGCCGAACGCCCGGTTGGCCGCCCCCGCGGCCGAGGACATGCAGAACCGGCCGTTGTAGTCGATGGCGCTGGTGCGCAGTGCGACGCGGGCGAACTTGCCGAACTGGTAGGCCTGCTCGTTGGTGAGCGACCCGCCACCGAAGCAGCCGATCGCGTCGCGCCCGTAGGCGGCCTGGGTGCGCTCGATGGCGTCGACCAGCCGGCTGAGGGCGTCGTCCCACGTGGTCTCCACCAGCGGGCTGGTGCGGTCCCCCGGCGTGGCGCGGACCAGCGGGCGGAGCAGTCGCTCCGGGTGGTCGAGCAGCTCGGTGGACGACCAGCCCTTGGAGCACAGGCCGCCCTTGTTGGTCGGGAAGTCGGCCGGCACGAGCGTGGCCGGCCGGTCGCCGGCGGTCACGTTCATGCCGCACTGCAGCGAGCAGTAGGGGCAGTGGGTCAGCGTCGTGCGCGCCGTCCCCAGGCCGCCGGCGGGGGACCGAGCGGAGACGGCGGCGGGCATGCGTCGAGGGTCTGTCGCCGTCGTTTCCCTTCGGGGACCCCGGCGTCAACGCTGCGTTCCGTCGTCCTCACGGCGTCCGCCCGGCGGTTGTGCGCTCCCCACAGGGCAGAAATGGCCATTTCTGCCCCGGGTGGTCGAATGGACCCGTGACCTCGCGCCGTCCCACCGTCCAGCGGATCGACGACCCGGACGAGGAGGGGCCCGACGTCCGGCTGGCCGAGCAGCGCGACGTGCCGCGGATCGCCGCCACCCTGACCATCGCCCTCGGCGACTCGCGCTGGACCCGCTGGGCCCTGCCCGACGACGGTCGGCTGCAGCGGCTCACCCGCTTGAACGAGCTCGACGCGGGACACCGGGGCGTGTCCACCGGTACCGCCTGGGTCACCGACGACGTCACCGCCGTCGCCGTGTGGGAGCCCCCGGCCGAGGCGGAGGGCACCGCTCCCCTGCCGGCCGACGTCCGGGCGGCGCTGGCGCGCGAGCTTCCGTACCTGGCGGCTGACCGGTGGCCCGCGGTCGCCGGCACCGACTCGCTGATCCGGTCCGCCCGCCCCACCGAGCCGCACTGGTGGCTGGCGCACCTCGGTGTCCGGCCGACGGCGCGGCGACGGGGTCTGGCAGCGGCAGTGCTCGCGCCGGGGCTGGTGCGCTGCGACGCCGAGGACACGCTCGCCGCGGCCGCCGTCTACAGCTGGGCCAACGTCCGGTTCCTGCGCGGCTTCGGCTTCGAGGTCACCCTCACCACCCGGACGACGGACGACGAGCTCCCGCTGTGGGTGCTGGTACGGCAGCCTCAGCGCCGCTGACATTTCTTTCGCGACCTGTCGATGCGGGCGTTCCCCGTTCGTACAGAGGGTGAGCCGCCGGAAGAGACCGGCGGGGATCCGAGGAGGAACGCGATGCCGCACTACCTGCTGACCGTGGTCGAGCCGAGCGTCGGACCCGGCCTGGAGCCGGGGGCGCTGGAGACGATCATGAAGGACGTCGACGCCGTCCATCGGGAGATGCAGAACGCCGGCGTGTGGGTCTTCGGCGGCGGCCTGCACCCGCCGAGCACCGCCACCACGCTGCGGCCGAAGGACGGCGACGTCCTGATGACCGACGGGCCGTTCATCGAGGGCAAGGAGCACGTCGGGGGTTTCTCGATCATCGACGTCCCGGACCTGGACGCCGCGCTCGCGTGGGGCCGCAAGCTGGTCGGCGCCACCACGATCCCGGTCGAGGTGCGGCCGTTCTACGACGGCTCCGGGGCCTGACCGACGGCATGTCCGAGATGCCGGCCGTGGAGATCGAGCGCGTCTTCCGCGAGCAGTACGGCCGGGCCGTCGCCGTGCTCACCCGCCTCCTCGGCGACATCGGCGCCGCCGAGGAGGCGGTGCAGGATGCCTTCCTCACCGCCGTCCAGCGCTGGCCGTCCGAGGGCGTCCCGCCCAGCCCGTCCGGCTGGATCGTCACCACCGCCCGGAACCGGGCCATCGACCGGCTGCGCCGGGAAGTCACCCGGGCCGACCGCTACGCGCAGGCCGCGCTGCTGCATGCCGACGCCGAACCGGTGGAGGAGGGACCCGTGCCCGACGACCGGCTGCGCATGGTGTTCACGTGCTGCCACCCGGCGCTCGCCGTCCCGGCGCAGGTGGCGCTGACCCTGCGACTGCTGGGCGGCCTGACCACTGCCGAGATCGCCACGGCCTTCCTGGTGCCCGAGCCGACGATGGCCCAGCGGCTGGTGCGGGCAAAGGCCAAGATCCGGGACGCCCGGATCCCGTACCGGGTGCCCAGCGAGGCGGAGCTGCCCGATCGGCTGCCCGCGGTGCTCGCCGTCGTGTACCTGATCTTCACCGAGGGCCACCGGGCGACGTCCGGCGAGCACCTGATCCGCGAGGACCTCTGCGCCGAGGCCATCCGGCTCGGCCGGCTGCTGGCCGGGCTGATGCCGGACGAGCCCGAGGTCGTCGGCCTGCTCGCCCTGATGCTGCTGACGCAGGCACGCCGCCCGGCCCGCGAGACCCCGGACGGCGACCTCGTCCTGCTGCCCGACCAGGACCGCACCCGCTGGGACCGCGCGTTGATCACCGAGGGGCAGGCGCTGGTCCGCGCCTGCCTGCGGCGCGACCGCCCCGGGCCGTATCAGCTCCAGGCGGCGATCAACGCCGTGCACAGCGACGCAGCCACCGCCGCCGACACCGACTGGCGGCAGATCATGGCTCTCTACGACCAGTTGCTGGCGCTCATGCCGACCCCGGTCGTGGCACTCAATCGCGCGGTGGCGGTGGCGGAGGTCTCCGGCCCGGCCGGGGCCCTGGAACTCGTCGACGAACTGGACCTGCCACGCCATCAGCTCTTCCACGCCGTCCGTGCCGACCTGCTGCGGCGGCTGGGCCGGGACGCGGAAGCGGCCGACGCCTACGACGCTGCGATCGGGCTGGCCGGGAACGAGCCGGAGCGGGCGTTCCTGCGGCGTCGTCGGGCCTCGCTCGATGAGTCCGCCGGGCCGCGGTCTGATCGGGTGTGACCACCCCTCAGCAGCTCGAGCTGCTCGGCACACGACGGCCGGCCAAGGTCGGCGGGACGGCCGACGGCCATCCGTTCGCCTCGACGCTCATGTCGTCGGGCAACGGACCGCACTGGCTCCCGCTGCGCGCCGCGCTGTGCCAGTCGATCGGCAAGAGCGCGGCCGGCGACGAGGTCTCCGCGCATCTGCAGCAGCGCCTGAGCTGACTAGTCCCAGTTGCGGCGCTGCTTCTTGAGCTGCCCGCGCTGCTTCTTGGCCTCGATCCGGCGCTCCTTGGAGCCGCGGGTCGGCTTGGTGCGGCGCCTGCTCGGCGGCGGTGGTGCGAGTGCGGCGCGGAGGACGGCGGCCAGCCGCTCGCGCGCTGCCTGCCGGTTGCGCAGCTGCTGACGATGCTCGCTGGCGGCGATGGTGAGGACGCCGTCCACCAGCCGGCTCCCGAGGCGGGCAGCGAGCCGCTGCTGCTGGGGCTCGGTCAGCCCGGGGATCTCCAGCGGCGCGACCGAGAGCTCGACTCGCGAGTCGGCGGTGTTGACGCCCTGCCCGCCCGGGCCCGACGAGCGGGAGAACCTCCAGTTCAACGCGGCCGCGGGGACGACGACGGAGCCGGTGACCGCCAGGTCGCCGGACGGGTCGTCGGTCGCCGCCATGAGCACAGTGTCCTGGACGTCAGGCCTGCGCGGCCGCGGGCGCGGCTACGGTGCCGGGCTCGAGGCACTCAGCGGTCCATCCGCGGACGCTGTCCTGCCACTCGGGCCGCTCCGCCGGGTGCACGCCGCGGAGGATCCGCCGCCAGGTGAGCGCACGCTGCAGCGGTCCCACCGTGAGGGCCAGGTCGCACTGCTCCCGCAGCGTGGGCAGGCTGCCGTGCTCGCGCCAGACGTCGAGGTAGGCGTCCCGCAGGGACCCGTTCGGGAACCCACTCCCCCAGCGCCGCAGCCGGGCCAACCGGAAGGCCGTCGACCAGGCGCGCACGTGCGGCTGCTCCGGCTCGCCCTCCAGCGTCAGCCCGTGCGCAGCCAGTTGCTCGACCGCCCAGGCCAGGGCGCCGGACCGCCAGCCGGGGTCCTGCCACGTCGCGATCCGGTGGTGGCCTCACCCGGAGTGCCGTCGGTGCTCACCGGCCGACGTCAGGTGACGGGAGCAGCCCATCGCACGTGGTTTTCTGCCGGACGCGGTCGCATCAGGCGGGAACAGGATCGGCGCCACCGGCGGCTCCCGGTCGGCATCTGACCAGCCGCAGCACGGTGAGCCTGGTTCCGCGCCGCGCACCGTGCCTCTCCAGCGCCTGCACGGCGTAGGCCGAGCACGTGGGGGTGAAGTGGCAGCACGGCGGGCGCTTGGGGCTGATCTCGCGTTGGTAGACGCGGACGGCGGCGATCATCCGCTCGGCCACGGTGCGGCGTCCGCCCACGTCCGTTCGGCGGAGCGAACGGGCGGTCGACGGGGCGACGTACAGGAGATCCATCCCGCAGCCGAGCGACTCCGCCAGGCAGCAGCCGGCGTTGATGAACAGCAGGTCTCGCAGGCACGAGCCACCGCCGCCGCCATAGCCACGGCGGTACCCGTAACCGGGGCCGTAGCCGGGAGGTGGCCCGTAGCCGCGGCCGTAGCCAGGGCCGCCGAACCCCGGTCCGTAGCCGCGCCGACGACGGCGGCCCCCGCCACTTCTCCAGATGAAGACCATGCGGCGGCCTGTACCGCGGGAGGATCGTCGTCATGCGTTCCCTCGCCGATGCACTCGCCACCGGCACTGTGATCCTCGACGGCGGGCTGTCCACCGAGCTCGAGGCGCGCGGCCATGACGTGAGCTCGGCGCTGTGGTCGGCCCGGCTGCTCCGGGACGATCCCGGTGCGATCGTGGCAGCGCACGCCGCCTTCGCCGCGGCCGGCGCCCAGGTGGCGACGACGGCGAGCTATCAGGCCACGGTCGAGGGCTTCGGCGCGGCCGGAGTGGATGCCGCCGAGGCCCGCCGGCTGATCGCGTCGTCGGTGGCGCTGGCCCGGGAGGGCCAGGGAGAGGGCTGGGTCGCCGGCTCGGTCGGCCCGTACGGCGCGATGCTCGCCGACGGGTCGGAGTACACCGGGGCCTACGTCGATTCGGTGTCGGTGGCCGACCTACGCACCTTCCACCGGCCGCGGATGGAGCTGCTGGCCGAGGCCGGGGCCGACGTCCTGGCCTGCGAGACGGTGCCCGCCGCCGCCGAGGCCGAGGCCCTGATCACCGAGGCGGAGACGCTCGGGGTCCCGATCTGGCTCTCGCTCACCACGCTGGTCGACGACGACGGCGCCGTCCGCACCCGCCGGGGCGAGCTCGCAGCGGACGTGTTCTCGATGACCGCCCACGTGGACGCCGTGATCGCCGTCGGCGTCAACTGCACCGCCCCGCACGCCGTCGGGCCCTCGGTCGCCGCTGCGTCGGCTGCCGGGAAGCCGGTCGTCGTCTACCCGAACAGTGGCGAGGGCTGGGACGCCGCCGCTCGCCGCTGGACCGGTTCGCCGGGGATCTCGACCGACGACGTCCCCCGGTGGGTCGCCGCGGGCGCCCGGCTGGTCGGCGGCTGCTGCCGGGTCCGGCCCGAGCACGTCGCCGCCATCACCGCCACGCTCGGCTGAACGGCCGCAGAAATGGCCATTTCTGCGGCCGATCGCCTCAGAGGATGGGCTTGCCGCCGGTGACCGCGATCCGGGCCCCGGAGATGTAGCTGGCCTCGTCACTGGCCAGCAGGACGTACACCGGCGCCAGCTCGGCCGGCTGGGCGGCCCGCCCCATCGGCACCTGCTCCCCGAAGCTCTCCACCTTCTCCGGAGGCATGGTCGCCGGGATCAGCGGCGTCCACACCGGACCGGGCGCCACGCTGTTCGCGCGGATGCCCTTCTCGGCCAGCATCTGGGCCAGGCTGGCGGTGAAGTTGGCGATCCCGGCCTTGGTCATCGCATAGGGCGCCAGCTGGGGACTGGGCATGTCGGAGTTGACCGACGACGAGTTGATGATCGAGGCGCCCGGCCGCATGTGCGGGACGGCGTCCTTGCAGAGGATGAACATCGCCGTCAGGTTCGTCGCGAGGGTGTGGTCCCACTCGTCGTCGGAGATCTCGTCCAGCGAGTCGTGGCTCATCTGGAATGCGGCGTTGTTGACCAGGACGTCGACCCTGCCGAACGCCTCGACCGCCTTCGGGATGATCGAGTGGGCGTGCATCCGGTCGGTGAGGTCGCCCGGGACCAGCACGCAGCGGCGGCCGGCCTCCTCGACGTACTTGGCGGTGTCCTTCGCGTCGTCGTGCTCGTTCAGGTAGGAGATCAGGACGTCGGCGCCCTCGCGGGCGAAGGCGATCGCGACGGCTCGGCCGATGCCGCTGTCGCCGCCGGTGATCACCGCAACCTTGCCGGCCAGCTTCCCGGCGCCTCGGTAGCTCTCCTCACCGTGGTCGGGCCTGGGCGTCATCTCGCCGAGCACGCCCGGCGGGGTCTGCTGCTGCGCGGGCTGGGATTCCGGGCGGGGTTGCGACACGTCGGCCTCCTTGAGCTGATCTCCGTTCCGGGATCGACCTACCCCCGCCGCGAGGGATGCGAACCGGACACCTGCACGGGAAGGGAACGCGCGTCAGGCACGCTGTTGCTCACGATGACCGCGATTGCCCCTCCCCTGCTCGACGACCACGATGACCTGTCCGCCCTGCGCGCGAAGGGCGCCGACCCCGACGAGCTGTTCGCCTCTTTCGCCGAGTGGGCCGAGGCGAGCGGCACGGTGCTGTACCCGGCGCAGGAGGAGGCGCTGATCGAACTGGTCAGCGGCGCGAACGTCGTCCTGGCGACACCGACCGGCTCCGGCAAGTCCCTGGTCGCCACGGGCGCCCAGTACGCGGCCCTGGCCGCTGGACGCCGCAGCTACTACACCGCCCCGATCAAGGCCCTGGTCAGCGAGAAGTTCTTCGCCCTCTGCGGCGTCTTCGGCGCGGCCAACGTCGGCATGCTGACCGGCGACGCGAGCGTCAACGCCGGGGCGCCGATCATCGCCTGCACCGCCGAGGTGCTCGCGAACATCGCGCTGCGCGAGGGGGGTCAAGCGGACGGCCTGGGCAATGTCCTCGTGGTTATGGACGAGTTCCACTTCTACGGCGACCCCGACCGCGGCTGGGCCTGGCAGGTGCCGCTGCTGGAGCTGCCGAAGGCGCAGTTCCTGCTGATGTCGGCGACCCTCGGCGACGTCAAGAACCTGTCCGAGGACCTCACCCGCCGCACCGGCCGGC
>JAOPUS010000283.1 GCA_025963345.1 Blastococcus sp.
GTGTGGCCCCGGCCTCCTGCAGGTGGTAGCTGCAGATGTTGATCGGGTTCCACTTCGGCATGGCCGTCACCGTGTAGGCGACCATGTCGGTGATCAGCCGCATCGAGGGCCCGGGCGGGAAGACGTAGGTCCCCCGCGACAGGTACTCCTTGATGATGTCGTTCTGCGTCGTCCCGGCGAGCTTGGTGACGTCGTGCCCGTGCTCCTCGGCGACCGCCTGGTAGAGCGCCAGCAGCCACATCGCGGTGGCGTTGATCGTCATCGACGTGTTCATCTCGTCGAGCGGGATGCCGTCGAAGAGCGCGCGCATGTCGCCGATGTGGGTCACCGGCACGCCGACCTTGCCGACCTCACCGACGGCGAGCTCGTCATCGGGGTCGTAGCCGGTCTGCGTCGGCAGGTCGAACGCGACCGACAGGCCGGTCTGCCCCTTCGACAGGTTGTTGCGGTACAGGGCGTTGGACTCGACCGGCGAGGAGTGGCCGGCGTAGGTGCGCATGACCCAGGGACGGTCGCGCTCCTTCGGCATGTGCGGGAACGGCATGTCCGCGGAGTCTAGGGCGGTTACCGGTCGGTAGCAGCCCCGCCCGGGGAGTGCGAGCGGTGGCACACTCGATCGGCGTAAGGACCCTCGTGCCCCCGACCCTCGCTCCGCTCGCCCGGGCCCCTGCACGAGGGCCGAGGGGAGGACGCGGTGCCGATCAACGCGGGCAGTCTGCACTTCCTGGTGGGCCCCGCCATCGCGTTCGTCGCGATCGGGCTGCTGGCGTTGTTCATGCGCTGGGCGTTCGGCAGCGGCTACGGCCGGGACCGCCCTCCGGCGGTCCCCACCGAGGACGGCCTGCTCACCCTCATCGCCACGCTCTCCCGCCGGGAATCCGCGCTGGCGCTGCGTGCGGTGCTGTCCGATGCCGGCATCCGCTCGACGATCCGCATCCCGGCTCCCCACCGGGCCGACGTCCTGGTGTTCCCCGAGGACGCCGAGCGGGCCCGCACGCTCGCCGCGACCTTCCCCGCTCCGGAGTGACTCAGCCGGGCCGCTGGGTCCGCTCGACCTGGGCCCCGAGCCCGCGCAGCTGCTCCACGAAGTCGGGGTAGCCGCGGTCGACGTGGTGCACCTCCTGCACCTCGGTGATGCCGTCGGACACCAGCCCGGCCAGCACCAGACCGGCGCCCGCCCGGATGTCGGTGGCCACCACCGGGGCGCTGGAGAGCTTCTCCCGCCCGCGGACGACGGCGTGGTGGCCGTCGATACGGACGTCCGCACCGAGCCGCACCAGCTCGTTGACGAACATGAACCGGCCCTCGAAGACGTTCTCGGTGATCAGCGCGGTGCCGGTGGAGACCGCGGCCAGGGCGACCGCCATCGGCTGGAGGTCGGTCGGGAACCCGGGGTAGGGCAGCGTCACGACGTCGACGCAGCGCGGCCGCCCGTCCATCGCGACCCGGACGCCGTCCGGAAGGGCCTCCACGTGCGCGCCGGCATCGGTGAGCTTGTCGAGGGCGACGGTCAGGTGCGCGGCGACGGCCCGCTCGATGACGACATCCCCGCGGGTCATGACCGCACCGATCGCCCACGTGCCGGCGACGATCCGGTCGGGCACGGTCGTGTACGTCACCGGCGAGAGGGTGTCGACGCCCTCGACGGTGATCGTGGAGGTGCCCGCGCCGTCGATGCGGGCGCCCATGGCGCCGAGCATCGTGCAGAGGTCGACGATCTCCGGCTCGCGGGCCGCGTTGTCGATGACGGTGGTCCCCTGCGCCAGGACCGCGGCCATCACCAGGTTCTCCGTGGCGCCGACGGAGGGGAAGTCCAGCCAGATCGACGTGCCGGTCAGCCGGGGCGCCGTGGCGACGAGGAACCCGTGCTCGCTGACGATCTCCGCGCCCAGCCGCTCCAGGCCGGAGATGTGCATGTCCAGGCCGCGGGACCCGATGGCGTCGCCACCGGGCAGGGCCACCCGTGCGGTGCCGCAGCGGGCGACCAGCGGGCCGAGCACGCTGATCGAGGCCCGCATCCGCCGTACCAGGTCGTAGTCGGTCTCGGTCGAGGGCTTCTCGGGCACGTCGACGACGACCCGGCCACCACCACCACTGCCGGCCGTGCGCTCGTAGGTCACGTCGCAGCCGAGCCGCCGGAGCACCTCGCTCATGATGGCGACGTCCAGGATGTCGGGGACCTCCTCGATGGTGGTCGCCCCGGGGGCCAGCAGCGCGGCTGCCATGAGCTTGAGCGCACTGTTCTTGGCGCCCGTGACCCGCACCCGGCCGGTCAGGGCCGTCCCGCCGGTCACCTCGAAGCACTCCACCGGCTCACCCTAAGCGGGACACGACCTAGGCTCGCGGCCATGGTCCGGCTCACCCGCATCTACACGAAGACCGGCGACGCCGGCCAGACGCATCTCGGTGACATGAGCCGGGTCGCCAAGACCGATCCCCGGCTCGTCGCCTACGCCGACGTCGACGAGGCGAACAGCGTGCTCGGCGTAGTGCTGGCGCTGGGGGCGCCGGAGCCGGCGGTCGCCGACCTGCTGCGCAGCATCCAGAACGACCTCTTCGACGTCGGTGCCGATCTCTGCACCCCGATCACGGCCGACCCGGAGTTCCCGCCACTGCGGGTGACGGCGGCCTACACCGAGCGGCTCGAGGCGGCCTGCGACCAGTACAACGAGGCCCTCCCGAAGCTGGCCAGCTTCATCCTGCCCGGAGGGACGGCCGCCGCGGCGCTGCTGCACCAGGCGCGGGTGGTCGCCCGGCGGGCCGAGCGCAGCGTCTGGGCCCTGCTGGCCGCCGACGCCGACCGCACCAACGCCGAGACCGCCCGCTACCTCAACCGGCTCTCGGACCTGTTGTTCATCCTGGCCCGGGCCGCGAACCCCGGCGGTGACGTGCTCTGGGAGCCCGGCGCGCACAGCGGCGCCCACGCCCAGCGCGCGGCCGGGAGCCAGCCCGAGTCCGACTGAGCGCTCTCAGCCCGGCGGGGCCGACTCCACCCAGGACAGGAAGCCGGTCACGGTCGAGCTGTCCATCGCCAGCTCGCGCGGGCCCTCCGAGGTGGAGATGGTCAGGACGACGACGTCCGAGGGCAGCGCGAGGTCGTCCCGGCCGGGGCTGCGCTGGGACTCCACCTGGAGCTCCGCCCGGCAGAACCGTTCCTGAGGGCGCACCGACAGGGACAGCCCGCGATACCAGAGCAGCATGTCGCCGCCGTACCAGGCGACGCCGACCGACCAGCGCGGTGACCGGGCCGGCCGCAGCCACATGGTGACCGCGCCGAGGCCGGAGAGCAGGAAGCGCCGGCGCAGCAGGAACGCCACGGCGACGACGACCAGGACGACGCCCAGCAGGACGAGCAGGACCGTGGTCACGGGCGTCCGTGTGCCGGTGGTCGGATCAGCCGGTGGTTCAGGCGTCCTCGCCGGCCGCCCGCAGCCGCGACTGGGCACGGCGGGCGGCGTCGAGGGCCTCCGGGTCGTCGGAGCCCTCCGCGCGGCTCAGCGCCTCGCGGGCGCGCGCCACGTCGATCTCGCTGGAGATCTCCGCGGTCTCGGCGAGGATGGACACCCCACGCTCGGTGACCGACAGGAACCCGCCATGGGCCGCGACGACGACGTCCTCACCGGAGTCGGTGCGGATGGTCACGACGCCGCCCTCGGCGAGCTGGCCGAGCAGGGGGGCGTGGCCGGGCAGGACACCCAGCTCGCCCTCGGTCGTACGGGCGATGACCATCGTCGCCTCGCCGGACCAGATCTTCCGCTCGACGGCCACCAACTCGACCTGCAGGGTCGCCACGACACTCCTCAAGATCACGGACGGAGCTCCTACTCTACCGAGGGGGTCGAGACCGGCCCCGTCCAGGGCACCGCCCCGAGCGTGCGAGGGGTGGGGAGGACGGGGTCCTTCTACTAGCGGCGTGTCGCGCGGGCGGATCCGGGGCGGTCCCA
>JAOPUS010000299.1 GCA_025963345.1 Blastococcus sp.
GGAAGCGCAGCCCACCCTTGTACGGGCCGAGCGCCGAGTTGAACTCGACGCGGAAGCCGCGGTTGATCTGCACCTCACCGCGGTCGTCCTGCCAGGGCACGCGGAAGATGATCTGCCGTTCCGGCTCGCAGATCCGCTCGATCGTCTTCATCTCGGCGTACTCGCTGTGCCGGCCGAGGACGACGGCGAGGGACTCCAGCACCTCGCGGACGGCCTGGTGGAACTCCTTCTCACCCGGATTGCGGCGCAGGACCTCGTCGTAGATCTCCTGCACCTTCGCAGGAACGTCCACGTGCACCCGGGCCTCCCGTACTGCTGATGTCGATGACGAGGGTCCACGGTACGTCGCGGGTCGGACGGCATCCGGAGCCGCCCGCCCGCCGCCCTCAGGGGATGATCTCGGCGTACGCCCGCGGGATCTCCGACGGGAGCTCCCGGGCCAGAAAGCCCAGCCGGCCCACCGAGGAGGACAGCCGCTCGCCGCAGCGACCGTGCAGGAACGCCGCCCAGACGGCGGCCTGTGCCGGATCGGCCCCGCGGGCGAGCAGCCCGCCGGTGATCCCCGCGCGGACGTCGCCCGACCCGGAGACGCCGAGGCCGGCCGCACCGCTGTCGTCGCGCCAGAGCCGGCCGTCCGGGGCGGCGATCCACGAGGTCACCCCGCCCAGGCCGACGGCGGCCCGGGCCCGCCCGGCGAGGTCCGCCGTGGCACCGGCCGGGTCCTCGTCGATCTGGTCCTTGTCGGCGTGCAGCGTGTGGGCCAGCTCCACCGGGTTGGGGGTGAGCACGACCCGGCCGCCGAGGTGGTGCAGGCAGGTGTCGTCGGCCGTGACGCAGGCGAGTCCCAGAGCGTCCAGCGCCACCGGCCCCTCCCGATATCGCAGCAGACGGGCGCCGAACTCCTGCGTCTGCTCCGTGTCTTCCATGCCCGGCCCGATGAGGACGGCGTCGGCCGCCTCCGCCAGATCACGCACCGTGTCGGCGGCGTCGGCCCGGATCGCGCCGTCGTCGGTCTCCGGCAGCGCGCGGACCAGGGCCTCCGGCAGGGCTGCGGCCGCAAACCGGGCCACAGACCCGGCCGTCGCGACCTGCAGCTTGCCCGCCCCCGCCCGCATGGCCGCCTCGGCAGCCAGCAGCACGGCGCCCAGCGTCTCGGCACTGCCGCCGATCACCAGGATCGAGCCGCGGGTGTTCTTGTCCCCCGCGGGTTCGGGCAGCCGCCAGCTGCGCAGTACCTCCGTGGTGACGACAGTGGCGTCAGGGCTCTGCATCTCAGGTGCTGGGCGCGGCATCGGGCTCCTCGGTGACTTGCTCGGCGACGAGATGCTCGACCTCATTGAACGCAACCAGCCGCAGGTTGCCGTCGGCGTCGAGCTCGTAGCGGGTCAGCGAGGCGTTGGCGACCTGCTCCTCCTTGTCCACCTCGAGCAGCTCCTGCTCGGTCAGCTCCTCCAGGACGTACCGGAAGACCATGATGACCGCCTGGTGGGCCACGATGATCAGTCGCTCGCAGTCGTGCCGCAGCGCCTCGGTGGCCAGCAGGCTGCGCACCCTCAGGGCGACGTCGGCCCAGCTCTCGCCACCGGGTGGCCGGTAGTAGAACTTGCCCAGCAGGTCACGCCGGCCGGCCTCGTCCGGGTACTGCTCGCGGATCCCCGCTCCGGTCATCCTGTCGAAGGCGCCGAAGTCCCGCTCGCGGAGCCGCTCGTCGGTGCGCACGCGCACGTCGAGGCCCGCGGTGGCCAGCTGCGCCGTGGTCAGGGCCCGGGCGAACGGGGAGCTGAGCGCGGCGGTCGGCCGCTCGTCCTCGGGCAGCGAGGCCAGCCACCGGCCCAGCGCCTCCGCCTGGCGGCGGCCGGTGTCGGACAGGGGGACGTCGGGGTCGCGGATGTCGAGGTCCAGCCGGCCGGCCCCGGCCTCGTGCGCCCGCGCATCGGCGACGTTCCCCATGCTCTCGCCGTGCCGCACCAGCCACAGCACGGACGGGACCGGCTCCCGGTCGGTCACGCGCCACCTCCGTCCGGCCGCACCCTGCGGCTCCCGGACGCGGGTAGCCGCAGCGTGCGGCCCCGAAACCGTGGACGCCGGACCCGTGCGCTGGCAAGGATGACGGGGTGACGCTGCCGACCGACCTGCCCGTCCTCGGATTTCCGGATCAGGCGGCTCTCGAGGTGTGGCTGGAGGCCGAGCACGCGTCCGCCCCCGGCCTCTACGTGAAGCTCGCCAAGAAGGGGGCCGGCGTCCCGTCGGTCACCTACGCCGAGCTCGTCGAGGCGGTGCTCTGCTTCGGCTGGATCGACGGGCGTTCCAACCGGCTCGACGACCGGTTCTACCTGCAGCGGATCACCCCGCGCCGGGCCCGCAGCGTGTGGTCGCAGAAGAACGTCGACGCGGTCGAGACGCTGACGCTGGCCGGCCGGATGCGCCCGGCCGGGCTCGCCGCTGTCGACGCGGCCCGGGCCGACGGACGCTGGGAACGCGCCTACGCGGGCTCGGCGACGATCACCGTCCCGGACGACCTGGCCGAGGCGCTGGCCGCCGAGCCCGCCGCACAGAAGGAGTTCGACGCGCTGGACGGGGCCAATCGCTACGCCGTCCTCTGGCGCGTGCACACCGCCGGCAGCGATGCGACACGGGCGAAGCGGATCGCGGCCCTCGTGCAGATGCTCGCCGAGGGCCGCCGCATCCACTGACGGTCATCCCGCGCCCGGTCGCTCCCGCCAGAAGGCCGAGTCCCGCCAGAAGGCCGAGTCCCGCCGGCGCCACCACAGCATCAGGACGACGCCCGCGGCCAGGACGCCCACGCCGATCACCAGCGGCGGCCCCACCCCCAGCCAGGCCTGCCCGGTGTAGGAGTTCTCCACGTCGGCGAGGTCGCGGACCGAGAGCACGAGCAGCCAGCCGAGCATCGCCGCCCCGGCCAGCGGCCCCACGCCCAGCAGCAGGAAGTTCCGCACGCTGCGCAGCAGCCGGCGCCGGAAGTACAGGGCGCAGGCAAGGCCGGTGAGCGCGTAGTACAGCGCGATCAGCAACGAGAGCCCGGTGATCGAGTCGTAGAGCGCGTTCTCGCTGATCAGCCCGACGCCGACGTACCAGGCGATGCCGACGGCGGCGACCCACCACGTGGAGACGTCCGGCGTGCGATGCGTCGCCGAGATCGACGCGAACCGCCGCGGTAGGGCCGCTCGCCGCGCCATCGAGAGGGCGGTGCGGGAGGCCGGGATGATCGTCGTCTGGGTCGAGGCGATGGCCGAGGTCGCCACCGCGAGCAGGACCACCCAGTCCCAGCCGCCCAGCGTCCGCTCCGAGAGCAGCGCGAACACCGCTTCCTCCTCGTCGGCGTTCCCGGCCAGCCAGCCGGTGCCGGCGAAGGAGACGACCGCAGTGGCCACTCCCAGGTAGGTGAGCAGCAGGACGACGGTGGAGAGGACGGCGGCCCAGCCGGGCGCCGTCCGGGAGTTCGTCGTCTCCTCGGTGAGGTTGACCGCCGACTCCCAGCCCCAGTAGGCGAAGACCCCCAGCAGCAGCCCGGCGTTCAGCGCCGCCCCGCCGGAGCCGAACGGGTCCAGCCAGTCCCAGGCAGGGGTCAGGCCGCCGAAGGGGGTGTCGCCGCTGATGCCGCGGGTGATCGCGACGACGGCGAACACCGCCAGGGCCACCGTCTGCGCCAGGATCAGCCCGTTCTGCAGCCGCGCGGACACCTCGGTGCCGCGGACGCAGATCCACGCCATCAGCACGATCAGCGCGACGGTCAGGCCCATCACGGCGGGCGTCGACTCCGTCCAGCCGTCGAGACCGACCGCCATGAGCGTGAACCGGACACCGACCTCGGACAGCGAGCCGAGCACGAGGACGCCGGTCATCGTGATCGCCCAGCCACCGATCCAGCCCGCCCACGGCCCCATCGCGCGGGTGACCCAGGAGAACGTCGTCCCACAGTCGGGATCGGCGCGGTTGAGCGCGGCGAACGCGCCGGCGATGAGCAGCATCGGCACGAAGGACGCCAGCAGCACACCGGGTGCGTGCACCCCGACCAGCGCGACGACGGGGCCGAGGACGGCGGCGAGGGAGTAGGCGGGCGACGTCGCGGCCAGCCCGATCACCAGGGTGTCGAGGAAACCGACGGCGTCGGGCCGGAGGGTCGCCTCGGGGCTCGCAGCATTGCGGGTCGCGGTCACGCGGACGGCTCGGTCGGCGGAGGCACGCCGACCAGTCTGCCGACCGCCTCGCGCGCGGCGGGACTCAGTAGTACGCAGGCAGGTACCGCTCGACGTCGGGGAACACCGTTTCGCACGGGATGCTGTCGGCGTCGGCGTCCATCAGGGGCGGAGCGCCCCACAGGAACCAGTAGTCGACGGCGTCCTTGGCGCCGTACCCGAGCGACTGCAGATCGGCGCAGCGCAGTCCGTCCGGCTCGAGGAACAGGTCACCGAGCGCGACCGCCGGCCGCCATGGACCCGGGGGATCCCGTGGTGCTGATCCGCCCGCTGGGGAAGGCGGCCCGCGCGAGGGTGTCGAAGGACTCCCTGGCAGCCCGCAGCGGAGAGCAGACCAGCGTCGAACGACCAGTGCCGTCGCCGTCCCCGGCGTCCTCCTCGGGAGCGGCGCAGCCGTCGTGGATCAGCCGCGCGCAGGACGGTCTCGCACCACCTGGCAGAGCAGGCTCGACGGACTTCGTGCCGTCAGCGCGCGCCTCGGTCGGCGCGGGCGAGGCGATCCCCTGCACCGCCGTCGTGCAGCCGCTCACCAGGAGGAGGAGCAGCAAGGGGAGGGCGAAGCCGACCGCTCCTCGCACCCGCGATCCCCCGCACTCCAGCCGTCAACGACCCATCGAGAACAGAGTCCTCGGTGCGGGCACGGGGCGGCGAAGTCTCGCAACCATCCGGACGAGTGATCGCGGACGGTCAGCCGCCGAGGCGGACCCCGAACCGGAAACCGCGCTGGTCGAC
>JAOPUS010000366.1 GCA_025963345.1 Blastococcus sp.
CCTTCATGTCGGAGATCATTCCGGCGATCAGCAGGCCGGTGCCCATGAGACCGAGCGAGATGGCGGTCGTCAGGATCATCGCGACCGTCATGGTCAGGTTGCGACGCAGCCCGGTGGCCACCTCGGAAAGGACGAAATTGACGCGCATGGATTCCCTGTCGTGGAGTTCAGCAGTCGGACGGCTGGCTGCGGCCCGGGGTCAGGGGCGCGACTAGCGCCCGACCCCGTAGACGCCCCGCGTCTGGTCGCGGGTGATGACGCCCCCGTTGAGCTCGATGACGCGACGGCGCATGGAGTCGACGATGTGGTAGTCGTGCGTCGCCATGATCACGGTGGTGCCCGTGCGGTTGATCCGCTCGAGCAGCAGCATGATGCCCTCGCTGGTCTCGGGGTCGAGGTTGCCGGTGGGCTCGTCGGCCAGCAGGACCAGCGGCCGGTTGACGAACGCGCGGGCGATGGCCACCCGCTGCTGCTCACCACCGGAGAGCTCGTTCGGCAGCCGGTGGGCCTTGCCCTCCAGGCCGACCATCTCCAGCACCTCGGGCACGACCCGCTTGATCGTCCGGGTCGGCTTGTTGATCACCTCGAGGGCGAATGCCACGTTCTGGGCCACCGTGCGGTCACGCAGCAGACGGAAGTCCTGGAAGACGCAGCCCATGGTCCGGCGCAGCTTGGGTACCTGCCACTTGCTCATCGTGTTCAGCGTCTTGCCGTTGACGACGACGTTGCCCGTGGTGGGGGTGTCCTCCTTCAGCAGCAGCCGGAGGAACGTCGACTTCCCCGAACCGGAGGACCCGATGAGGAAGACGAACTCGCCCTTGTCGATCTCGGTGGACACGTCGTCGAGAGCCGGCCGGCCGCTGGCCGGGTAGAGGTTGGTGACGTGTTGCAGTTCGATCACGAGGTGTCACGCTACCTGGCCAGAGCCCCACGGGGAGCCGTTCGCGGAGGAACCGCCGGGAGTCATATGCGCGCACGGTGACCGACGAGGGGCATCGGCCGGGTGAGTCGTTACGCAGGGTTGCGTTCGACTCCTGCGAGGCCCCGGATGTGACCTCGCTGACGGTCAGGTCACGGTAGCTCTGGCCGCCTTCCGCGCCCCGGTTCGCTCCTCGCGATGCTCCCGAGGCTGTCAGCCGGCGTCGACGGTCTCCTGCTGACGGCGCCAGCGGATGCCGGCCTCGATGAAGGAGTCGATGTCGCCGTCGAGCACGGCCGCGGTGTTGCCGGTCTCCTGCTCGGTCCGCAGGTCCTTGACCATCTGGTACGGGTGCAGGACATAGGAGCGCATCTGGTTGCCCCAGCTGCTGCCCTCACCCTTGAGCGCGTCCATCTCGGCCCGCTGCTCGGCCTGCCGGACGACGAGCAGCCGGGCCTGCAGCACCCGCAGGGCCGCCGCGCGGTTCTGGATCTGGCTCTTCTCGTTCTGGCAGGACACCACGATGCCGGTCGGGATGTGTGTCATCCGGACGGCGGAGTCGGTGGTGTTCACGCTCTGCCCGCCGGGGCCGGAGGAGCGGAAGACGTCGACCCGGATCTCGTTCTCGGGGATCTCGACGTGGTCGGTCTGCTCGACCACCGGGAGCACCTCGACACCGGCGAAGGACGTCTGCCGGCGGCCCTGGTTGTCGAACGGCGAGATGCGCACCAGCCGGTGGGTGCCCTGCTCGACGGAGAGGGTGCCGTAGGCGTAGGGGTGCTTGACGGCGAAGGTGGCCGACTTGATGCCGGCCTCCTCCGCGTAGCTCACGTCGTAGACCTCGGTCGGGTACTTGTGCCGCTCGGCCCAGCGCAGGTACATGCGCATGAGCATCTCGGCCCAGTCGGCGGCGTCGACGCCTCCGGCCTCCGAGCGGATCGTCACCAGCGCCTCGCGGGAGTCGTACTCACCGGAGAGCAGGGTGCGGACCTCGAGCTCGTCGATGACGCTGCGGATGCTGGCCAGCTCGCGCTCGGTCTCGGCGGTGGTGGCCTCGTCGCCCTCTTCCGCGGCCATCTCGTGCATCAGGCCGACGTCGTCGAGGCGGCTGCGCAGTTCCTCCACCCGGCGGAGGTCGCCCTGCAGGTAGGAGAGCCGCGAAGTGAGCGCCTGGGCCGCTTCGACGTCGTTCCACAGGTCGGGCGCGGCCGCCTGCTGCTCGAGGTCGGCGATCTCGTTGCGCATGTCGTCGACCCGCAGCACGGCCTCGATCGACTTCAAGGTCGTGTTCAGTTCATCCAGTACGACGGAGAAGTCAGCGGCCACGGCTACCCAGGGTAGTGCGCTCCGGGCCGGGGTCAGCGTCCGGCGTGGATAAGGGGTCCGGCCTGGACACGCGGTCGCTGGGGCAGCCCCGCCGTCGGCCTCGTGACCATCCACGCGAGGAAGTCCTCGGCCGCCATCGGGCGGGCGATGAAGTAGCCCTGCGCGAACGTGCAGCCGAGCTCGGTGGCCATCTGCAGCTGCCCGGCGGTTTCCACTCCCTCGGCGAGGCTGCGCATGCCACAGGCCTGCGCGAGGCTGACGACGGCGGCGACCGCCGCCGCGGACTGACCCGAGCGGGCATCGAGGCCGCTGACCAGGCTGCGGTCGATCTTCAGCACGCCGGCCGGGATGTTCACCAGCTGGCTCAGGGACGAGTACCCGCTGCCGAAGTCGTCGATCGAGACCTCGACGCCGGAGATGCGCAGGGCGGAGAACTGCCGGGAGGCCTGCTCGGGATCCTTGGCGACGCTGGTCTCGGTCAGCTCCAGGATCAACTGCTCGGGCGGCAGACCGGCCGCGGCCAGGGCCACGGCGACGTCGTCCACCAGCGTTCCGGTGGTGAAGTGGCTGGCGCTGATGTTGACGCCGGTGACCAGGGTCAGCCCGGCGCGCGCCCACTCCGCGGTCTGCCGGGCCGCGGTCTCGAGCACCCAGCGGGTGAGCGGGGCGATGAGGCCGTGCTCTTCGGCGACCGGGATGAACTCCAGCGGCGGGACCAGGCCGCGCTCGGGGTGCCGCCAGCGCACGAGCGCCTCGACGCCACCGACCTCGCCGGACGGAAGGTAGAGCACCGGCTGGTAGTGCAGCACCAGCTGGCCGGCCTCGATGGCCGCCTCCAGCTCGGCGGCGACCAGCAGCCCGCGCTGGGCGGCGGACCGCAGCTCGCTGCTGAACGTGCGGACGCCGTTGCGGCCGGCGGCCTTCGCGGCGTACATGGCCAGGTCGGCGTCCCGGACCAGGTCGGTGGAGCGCACCCCGGTGTCGCCCTCCGCGGCCGTGGCGACGCCGATGCTCGCGGTCAGCCGCGCTACGCGCCCGCCGAGGTCGAACGGCTGGTCGAACGAGGTCTGAAAACGCTGCGCCAGTGCTTCGGCACCGTCGGCGTCGCAGGCGGGGCAGAGGACGACGAACTCATCGCCGCCGAGCCGGCCGACCGTGTCCTCGGCACGGGTGCGGCCGGTCAGCCGCTCGGAGAGCTGTCGCAGGAGGTCGTCTCCCACCTCGTGGCCGAGGGAGTCGTTGACCTCCTTGAAGCCGTCGACGTCGAGGAAGAGCACCGTCACTGCTGACCGGCCGCGCCGCTGCAGTTCGGTGTCGATGAGCTCGTGCAGTCGCGCGCGGTTCGGCAGGTCGGTCAGTGGGTCGTGCCGCGCCCGCCACAGGGCGGCGTGCTCGGCCTCGACCCGCGCGGTCACGTCGGTGTGGGTGACGACGACGTGGCCGGCCTGGTCGACCCGCGACGCCTGCAGGTGGTACCAGCGGGTGCCCGCGGGGTTCGGCAGCGCGTAGTCGGCCGAGACCTGCCGCATCTCACCGCGGGAGAGGGCCCGGACCGCGTCGAGCATCGACTCGGTCGCAGCGTCGTTCCGGACCAGGCGCGCCATCGCGAAGTAGTCGCCACCGACGCCGACCTGGAAGCGCTCGTCGTCCAGGATGTGGGCGGCCTCCCGCCAGACCGAGTTGGTGAGCACGACGGTGCCGTCGGGAGCGAGCAGGACCGTGGGCGAGGGCAGCGCGTCGAGCACCGCTTCCACGAGCACGTCGTCAGTGGCGTGGGTGCCGTCGCCGACGCGCACGTCGAGAGGCAGCGTCGCCCTCGCCCCTCGTGACCTCACGTATCCCCACCCGTCCTCATGCCGCCGTCGGCAGTCGTCAGTCATCCATCGGCAGCGGAGCCCCACACCCGTGCCTCGCCGCGCGGCGGTCTCCCCACAATGGGTGAGACGCCTCAGGGGGCTCGGGTCTCTTCGACGATCCACCGGAGGTATCCCGGACTGCCACCTACCAGTGACAGTGCGATCACACACGGTATGGCGTACGGGTGCAACTCGCGTGTTCGTTCCACAACTGCGGCCACCAGCGAACGACGGGTGTGCAGGGCGACGCGCGCCTCCGGTTCGTCGTGGACGGCGCCCTCCCAGCGGTAGACCGAACGGATCCGGTCGATGACGTGCCCGCAGGCGGCCAGCCGCTCCTCGACGAGCGTCCGGGTGAAGCCGGCGAGCCAGTCGGCATCTGCGGCGGTGACGACGACTTCGCAGCACTCCTCGTCCATCAGCCCATCCTCGTGCGCACCGGGTGGAACCACCGCGCAGCCGGGTAGGGGGTGAAGATGACCGACAACATGACGATCACAGTCGACAGCGACGAGTACGTGCTGCGCCGCGACGGCGACGGCCTCCAGGTGGGCCACCGGGTCGCGGATGACGTGGCATGGCTCGACACCGTCGACCTCGGGCTGCTCCCCGCTCCGGCCCGCGAGGCGCTCGAGCGCGGGGACACCTCCGACGCAGCCCTGATGATCGCCGTCCGTGGGATCGCGCAGGCGGAGGAGGAGCGCGGCGGCTGAGCCCCGCGGTCAGGCCGCGAGGTCGACCCGATCGCC
>JAOPUS010000388.1 GCA_025963345.1 Blastococcus sp.
GATCCGCGCCGGACCACGACCCGTGCCGACAGACTCATGCGACCGGTGTCCCCGACCGACCCAGCCAGCGGTCGCGCAGCAGGAGCAGCGTGGCCAGCGAGACGGCCAGCAGCACGAGGGACAGCACGATCGCCGCCTCGGGGTCGCGCTGCAGGGCCAGGTAGACCGCCAGAGGCATCGTCTGCGTCGTCCCGGGGAAGTTACCGGCGAAGGTGATGGTCGCCCCGAACTCGCCCAGGGCACGCGCCCAGCAGAGCACCGCCCCCGCGGCGACGCCGGGGGCCACCAGCGGCAGCGTGACCCGCCGGAAGGTGGTCCACCGGTCGGCGCCGAGGGTGGCGGCGACGTCCTCGAACCGTGCGTCGGCGGCGCGCAGAGCGCCCTCGACGCTGATCACCAGGAACGGCATGGCGACGAACGTCTCGGCGATGACGACGGCGGTGGTCGTGAACGGGATGGTGATCCCGAAGCTCTCGTTGAGCCAGCTCCCGACGATCCCCTGCCGGCCCAGCACCAGGAACAGCGCGACGCCACCGACCACCGGGGGCAGCACCAGCGGCACGGTGACCAGCGCGCGGAGCACGGTCCGTCCACGTGCCGTCGACCGCGCCAGCACCCAGGCGATCGGCACCCCGAGCACGATCGAGGCCAGGGTCGCCAGCGTCGCGGACAGGAGCGACAGCCGCAGTGCCTGCCCGACCTCGGGTGCGGCCAGGGAGGGCCCGATCGCCGACCACGGTGCCCGGACGACCAGGCCGATCAGCGGCAGCACCAGGAAGACGACGCCCAGGACTGCCGGGATCAGGAGCGGCGCCGGTATCCCCGGCCCGCGACCTCGCCTGCTGTGGCGGGCCGCGTCGAGCCGCTCGGGAACCGGTGGTGTCACGCGGCAGAGCAGATCACGACGGTGGCTCACGCCGAGGGGCACGGAAGCCGGCCGCCTCCAGCGCCTGCCGGCCCTCGTCGGAGAGCACGAGGTCGAGGAACCCCCGCGCCGCATCGGGGTTCGGCGCAGCGGCGAGCGTGCAGATCGGGTAGTCGTTGACCGCCTGCTCGGCCTCGGGGAACTCGATCCCCTCGACGTCGGACCCTGCACTCTTCACGTCGGAGGCGTAGACGAGGGCGGCGTCGACCTCGCCGAGCTGCACCTTGGTGAGCGCGGCGCGGACGTCCTCCTCCTGCGTGTCGGGCACCGCGGTGACGCCCGCGGCCTGGAAGACCTTGGTGGCGGCCGCACCGCACGGCACGTCGGGCGCGCACACCGCCAGGGCCAGCTCCGGCCTCGCGAAATCGGCCAGTCCGGTGACCTTGCCCGGGTTGCCCTTCGGGACGGCGATCTCGAGCACGTTCTCGGTGAAGACCGTCGGGTCCTCACCCTCCAGACCGGCGTCGGTGACGACGGTCATCTGCGGCTGGTTGGCCGAGGCGAACACGTCGGCAGGGGCGCCCTGCGTGACCTGCGTGGCCAGTGCCGAGCTACCGGCGAAGTTGAACTGGATGTCCAGGTCGGGGTTCTCGGCCATCAGCTGGTCGCCGAGCTCGGTGAAGACGTCGGTCAGTGACGCGGCGGCGAAGACGGTGAGGGTGCCGGTCAGCTGATCAGTCCCGGACTCGGACGTGGTCGTCGAGGCTCCGGAGCTGTCGCCCCCGGATGGGCCGCATGCGGTGAGGGTGAGCGCGGCGGCGATCACCAGCGCGGACAGAGCACGCGTATGCATCAGGTCCTCCAGGTCGCCGGCCGACGCATCGGTCGTCCGCATCCGCGGGAGACTACTGGGCGACGATCGGAAATTGCGAGCCGAACTACGCTGTAGTCATCCGCATCTGCGTATCGTCCCCCTCCTGCCTCAGGAGGATCCCGTGCGGTTGTCCACGCGCAACCAGGTCGCCGGCACCGTCGCCGTGACCGTGCCGGTCAAGTCGACCGAGGTCACGCTCGGCGTCGAGGACTGACGCCGTCAGGGGACGTCGACGCTCACCTGGGTGGCCTTGACCGTCGCGACAGCGCGGACGCCCACGTCGAGACCCAGCTCATCGGCCGCCTCGCGTGACATCAGTGAGACCAGCCGGAAAGGGCCGGCCTGGATCTCGACCTGCGCCATCACGGTGTCCCGGACGACGCGGGTGACGATCCCGGCGAGCCGGTTGCGGGCCGAGGAGGGCGTCGCGCCCGGCTCCGGCGGTTCACGCAACTGCGTGGCGACCCTGGCGAGGTCAGCACCGTCGATGACGGCGGGGCCCCCGCCTTCTCGCCGCGCAGCCAGCCGCGAACTGTCGATCCAGCGGCGGACCGTGTCGTCGCTCACCCCGAGCAGGGCCGCGGCCTCGGAGATCCGGTAGGCGGGGGGCACGGAGCGACCCTAACCGCGAGCGAAGTGCCCTTTACCCCACTCACTGCCTGCACGGCCGTCGTCCACGGACCTGTGGACGACGGCCGAATGTCCCCAGCCTCCGCCGCGCGACGTCATACCCGGGCGACAGCATGCCTACATGGAGACGACGTCCGACGCCGACAGATCCCTCCGCGAGCTGCTGCTGGAGCGGGTCTGGTTCGACGACACCGTGCTCCTCGACGCGACCGCCCGGGGGCTCGCCTCGGCCGATCCCGCCGTCGACAGCGGCGGTAGGGCGACGGGGGCGCTGCTGGAGGCACTCGCGCTCACGTGGGAGCGGGGCTGGCAGCCTGCCGACGTCGTGCACGTGATTCGCCGCGGCACCTCCCCGCGTGGAATTCGGTTGGCGGTCGCCCTGATCGCGGAGGAGGCCCGGCTGACTTCAGCACTCTCCCGGGCACCCACGGAGTGGGTCGACCAGCTGAACGCCCTCGGCGCCCTCCCGGGGATCGCGCCACAAGGAGTGCACGCCTGGCACCGGAGCGAGAACCGGTCCCCGGCGGAGGCGTGGCGAGACGTCCTGCTGCTCGCCGGCGGACTTCGCCTGCTCTTCCCAGTACCCGAGCTCCTGCCACCCCCATCGCACTGGAGTGCGACAGCACCATCGCCGCGCCCGACTCCAGACAGTGGTGCCACCCGACTGGACCACGCGCGGGTCCTGCGGCGGGTCCGCGGCCTGCTGGCCAAGGCCGAGTCCTCGGAGTTCCCGGAGGAGGCAGACGCCCTCACGGCCAAGGCGCAGGAGCTGATGTCCTCCCATGCGGTCGACGCAGCGCTGCTTGACGCAGGCGGACCCGCCGCACCCCGCGACGGCGTTCGCTCCCGCAGGCTGCACGTCGACGAGCCATACGTCGAGGCCAAGATGACGCTGCTGTCGCGGGTCGGGGAAGCCAACGGGGTCCGAACCGTCTGGTACCGCGGCACCGGCATCGCGACCGCTGTCGGCATGCCGGTCGACCTGGAGACCGTCGAGCTGCTGTTCACCTCACTGCTGGTCCAGGCCACGCGCGCCATGAACGCTGGGGGGAACGTGGGCGGGGCGCACGCTCGGTCGGCAGCCTTTCGACGGTCCTTCCTGCTGTCGTACGGCCGCCGCATCGGCGAGCGCCTCACCGCCGCGCGGTCCCACGCCACCGCCGAGACGGCGGCGTCGGCAGGAGTCGATGCGCTGCCCGTCCTGCGCAGTCGGCAACAGGCTGTGGACGAGGTCTACGAGGAGCTGTTCCCCGGAGTGAGCGGCCGCCGGAGCCGGGCCTTCGACGCAGCGGGCTGGGTGGCCGGACAGCGGGCGGCCGACTCCGCCGATCTCTCCGGTCGCCGCGGTTGCCTGGCCCCCTGATGATCGGGCTGACGGGACACCACCGCAGCCCTGCCACCGTGGCCGTCAACCCGTGGCTGAGATCTGTGGACAGCGCGCTGACCTGCGGATTCATCTAGCAGCAGGCCGCCTTTACGCGTATGATTCGTACATGTGTTCGAGTGGTCCGGATGGCGCTCTGGCGGAGCTCGCGTCCGCATTGAACGCCCTGGACGCTGAGGACCTGAAATCGATGTTCGGTCCGCAGGTGCTCGATCGGACCGACGCACTGATCCGGGCTCGCAATCGGCTCGATGCCCAGCTTGCCCGCACGGTTCGCGAGGGTGAGCTCACCCAGGCCGCCGAGCATGACGGACTGAAGACCATGCAGTCCTGGCTGCGTGGTCACGCCCGCCTGTCCCCGTCAGCCGCCGGGCAGCTGGTTCGAAACGGGCGGGCGCTGGAGCACTTACCGGTAGTCGCGTCGGCGTGCGCCGACGGGGAGGTGACCGCCGAGCAGGTCGCGGCGATCGCCCCCATCACGCGGGAGGACCGTCGGGCGGCCGCGGCCGAACAGGACGTCGACCTTGCGGCAGTGGACGCGACGCTGGCCAACGTCGCCGCGACGCGGCCGTACGGACAGCTGGGACAGGTGGTGCACCACTACCTCGCCCGGCTCGATCCCGACGGCACCGAGCCCGACCCCACCGAACGGCGCGCGCTCAGCATCGCCAGGCACCCCGACGGGAGCCTGACCGGCCGGTTAGAACTCGATGCGGTTGGCGGGGAGAAGCTGCAGGCCGCTTTGGAGTCGATCGCGCAGGCGGGCCGGTGCGCCGGCGACACCCGCACTCGCGCCCAATCTCTTGGGGACGCTCTGATCCAACTGTGCGACAGCGCCCTGGCCTCGGGCCGGCTGCCAACGTTGCGCACGGTCAAGCCGCACGTCGTCGTGCGCGTCGATCTCGACGACCTCGTCGACCCGGCGATCGCACCCGGAGTCGCCGATCTCGGGTTCGGGGCGACCATCTCCGCCGCCCGCGCCCGCTGGGCCGCCTGCGACGCCAGCATCTCCCGCGTCGTCCTGGGCCCTGATGGCGCCGTTCTCGACCTCGGTCGCGACCACCGGGTGGTCACCCCGCACCTACGCCGGGCCGTCGAGCAGCGCGACCGGGGCTGCGTCTTCGCCGGATGCGAAGCGCCTAGCCACTGGTGCGATGTCCACCATCTCCTCGAATGGCTGTACGGCGGAGAGACCAACCTGGAGAACTCCGCGCTGCTCTGCGAACGGCATCACACCAAGGTGCACCACGGATTCCGGGTCGAACGGCAACCCGACGGGCGATGGCGCACCTGGCGGCCGGACGGCTCCGAAATCGTCATCCATTCACGCCTGCTCGCCGCCTGACGAAGCACCTGCGCCCGTCGGGCGGGATGTGCGGGATGTGCGCGACCGGCCAGGTGGCCCCCGCACCGTTTGCCGGTCGTAGGGACCGGGCAGCCTGAGGCGGTGCCAGCACGCCGACGCCCGCCCGACGAGGACAACCCCGCCGGGGCGTCCGCCTCCGTGCGCACGCGCCGCATCCGCGAACTCGCTCGCGACGTCCTCGGCTTCACGGAGTTCCGGCCCGGCCAGGAGACGGCGATGCAGTCCGTCGTCGCCGGCCGCGACACGCTCGCTGTCCTCCCGTCCGGTGCCGGCAAGACGGCGATCTACCAGGTCGCGGGTCAGCTGCTCGACGGTCCGGTGGTCGTCGTGTCCCCGCTGATCGCCTTGCAGCGCGACCAGGTCGAGCGGCTGGCCGAGATCGAGGACCGCGCCGGGCGGGCCGCCCAGCTGAACTCCAGCTTGTCGGCCGGAGACCAGCGGGAGGTCCTCGCGGCGCTCGGGGACGGAACGGTCCGCTTCGTCTTCCTCGCCCCCGAGCAGCTCACCAAGCCGGAGGTCGTGGACGCCGTCCACGAGGCCCGGCCGGCACTGTTCGTCGTCGACGAGGCGCACTGCGTCTCGGCGTGGGGCCATGACTTCCGCCCCGACTACCTGCGGCTGGGCGGCGTCATCGAGCAGCTGGGGCACCCGACAGTGCTCGCGCTCACGGCGACGGCGGCCCCGCCGGTCCGGGCCGAGATCGTCGAGCGGCTGGAGATGCGCGACGCGCAGGTCGTCGTCGCCGGATTCGACCGGCCCGAGATCCGCCTGGAGGTCGACCACTACGCCGACGCCTACGGCAAGCAGCAGGGCGTGCTCGACCGTGTCCTCGCCGAGATCGGGGACGGCCGCGGACCCGGCATCGTCTACAGCGCCACCCGCAAGGGCACCGAGGAGATCGCCGAGCAGCTGACCGCCCGTGGGCTGCGCGTACGGCCGTACCACGCGGGCCTGACCAGGGCCGAACGTGAGGACACCCAGCGTGCCTGGATGGACGACGAGCTGGACGTCGTCGTCGCGACCACCGCGTTCGGCATGGGCATCGACAAGCCCGGCACCCGGTTCGTCGTCCACGCCGAGCCCGCCGACTCCGTCGACAGCTACTACCAGGAGATCGGCCGGGCCGGGCGCGACGGGCAGCCTGCGCTCGCCGTGCTGGTCTACCGGCAGGAGGACCTCGGCCTGCGAAGGTTCTTCGCCGCCGGTACTCCGGCGGAGGAGGAGCTCCAGCAGGTGGCCGGGCTGGTGCAGGCGGCGGCGGCCGCGGGCATCGAGGACGGCGTCGACGTGAAGGACCTGCGGGAGGAGACCGGGCGCGCCGCCACCCCGCTGGCCCGGGACCTCAACCTGCTCGAGCAGGTCTCGGCCGTCGTCCTGGACGAGGACGGCGCCGCGCACCCGGCCGAGAACGCCCCGCCCTCCGGCGAGGCCGCCTCGGCCGCGCGCGAGCTGGCCGAGCACCACGAGCGGGTCGACCAGAGCCGGGTGGAGATGATGCGCGGCTACGCCGAGACGACCGAGTGCCGCCGGCAGTTCCTGCTCGGCTACTTCGGCGAGCAGCTCGACGAACCGTGCGGCAACTGCGACACCTGCTCGGCCGGCACCGCCCAGGAGCACCCGGGACCGGCCGACCACGACGCGCCCTTCCCGGTCGAGACGCCGGTCGAGCACAGTGAGTGGGGGCCGGGCGTCGTCATGCGGGTGGAGGACGACCGGCTGGTCGTGCTCTTCGACGAGGTCGGCTACAAGACGCTCGGCATCGCCGCCGTCACCGAGAACAACCTGCTGCGGGCACGTACCCCCGCCTGACCTGGGTAGGGGCCCGGCACGGTCCGCGCTGCGAGGAGACGACGCGTGAGGGTTCTCGGCATCAATGCGCTCTACCACGACCCCGCGGCCGCGCTCCTGGTCGACGGGAAGGTCGTCGCCGCCGCCGAGGAGGAGCGGTTCAGCCGTCGCAAGCACGGCAAGCGGCCCCTGCCGTGGAGCGCGTGGGAGCTGCCGGAGCTGTCGGCCGGATGGGTGCTGGCGGAGGCCGGGCTCACGCCCGCCGACCTCGACGCGGTCGCCTACTCCTTCGACCCGAGGCTGATGCCCTCGCCGGAGGAGACGGGTCTCCACGACGACGGCGACGTCATGCGGAAGATGTACGCCGAGCAGGCGCCGTCCTTCCTCGCGCACTACCTGCCGGGGCTGGCCGCGGAGAAGGTCGTCTACGTCCCGCACCACGTCGCGCACGCCGCCTCGGCCGGACTGGCCGCGCCATACCCGACCAACTCCGTGCTCGTCCTCGACGGCCGCGGGGAGGCGGTCAGTCATCTCGCCGGCCGCTACACCGACGGGCTGCTTGAGGTGCTGGCCAGTCAGGCGCTTCCGCACTCCCTGGGTCTGCTCTACGAGGACCTCACCGAGCACCTCGGATTCCTCCGCAGCAGCGACGAGTACAAGGTCATGGCCATGGCGTCCTACGGGAAGCCGCGATTCGCCGCCGAGCTCGCCGAATCGATCTGTGCCACCGGTGACGGCGGCTTCCGGACGGCGCGGATCGACTTCGCCGAGTTCGCCCCCCGGCTGGGTGCGGGCGACGAGTGGGCCGAGGCGCACGCCGATCTCGCCGCGAGCGTCCAGCTGCGACTGGAGGAGACGCTGCTCGACCTGGTCCGTTGGCTGCACGGGCGAACCGGCGACACCGCGCTCACCCTGGCCGGTGGCGTCGCGCTCAACTGCGTGGCCAACAGCCGCATCTTCGCCGAGGGACCGTTCGAGCACGTGTGGGTCCAGCCGGCCGCGGGCGACTCGGGCACCGCACTCGGGGGCGCGATGGCCGTGGCCCACGACCTGGGGGACGTTCCAGAGCCGATGCCCGGCGCGGACCTCGGCCGCGGGTGGACCGATGAGGAGATCGAGGCCTGGCTGACGACGGCGGCGATCGCCTACGAGCGCCCCCGCGACGTGGCCGACGCGGTCGCCGAGGTGCTGGCGGACAACGGGATCGTCGCCTGGTTCCAGGGCCGCAGCGAGTTCGGCCCGCGCGCGCTGGGCCACCGCTCACTGCTGGCCCACCCGGGCCACGTGGCCAACCTCGAGCGGATGAACAACGTGAAGGGGCGCGAGCAGTTCCGGCCGGTCGCGCCGATGGTGCTGGCCGAGCGGGCCTCCGCGATCTTCGGCCGCGGCCCGATCCCCTCGCCGTACATGCTGTTCGTCCACGACGTGGCACCCGTGTGGCGCGACCGCATCCCCACCGTGACCCACGTCGACGGCACAGCGCGGATCCAGACCGTCGACCGCGCAGAGGAACCGCTGGTCGCCCGGATGCTGGAGTGCTTCGAGCGGCGCACCGGGCTTCCGGTCGTCGTCAACACCAGCCTGAACACCGCGGGCCGGCCGATGGTCGACGACCCGCGGGACGCCCTGGAGTGTTTCGGGTCGGCCCCGGTCGACCTGCTCGCGATCGGACCCTTCGTCGTCCGTCGAAGCCGTTCCACCCTCGCGCCCTGAACCGCTCGACGGGCGCAGCGCGAACGTCCGTCACGAGGTCCCCGGCCCCGGCGGCGGGGCGCGCGTCCCGCCGATGAGTTGTGCGCCACTCAGATGGGTGAAAGGTGATTCTGGCGGCTCCGGCCGGGTATCCCCCGGACCGGGCCGCCGAGATACCGGCGGACGCGTCTCCCAGGAGGAACCAATGGCCGCAACCGCGGGCAACACCGGTACCGGCCGGGCCAAGACCTGGCCCGAGCTGTTGGCACTGGCATTCGGTGCCATCTACACACTGATCGGGATCATCGGCTTCTTCATCACCGGTTTCGACAACTTCTTCGAGCACACCGGCAAGACCCTGCTCGGCTTCGAGATCAACGGGATGCACAACGTCGTGCACATCCTGATCGGTGTAGCGGGCCTGGTCCTCGCCCGCACGCTGGCCGGGGCGCGCACCTATGGCTGGCTGCTGGCCGTGGGCTACGGCGCCGCGTTCATCTACGGCCTGATCGCCGTCGGAAAGGACTGGGACTTCCTCAGCCTCAACGCCGCCGACAATGTCCTGCACATCCTCACCGCCGTCGTCGGCCTGGCGATCGCGCTGGGCCCGGTGCGCAGCGCCGTGTCCGGCCGCCGCACGCACGCCTGACCGGCCGGCCGTTCGTCGGCCGACCCAGCAGCCGGGCTCCCGTCGTCCCCTCACGGAGGGCGGGACCCGGCTCTCGGCGTCTTCCGCAGCGCGCCGGGTCGGAGCACACTCGCTGGTAACGGCGGAATAGCCGAGCAGCGGCCGCGTCCGTCGGGACCCCGAGGGGTGCGCGATGGACGACGATCCGGTCCTGCGCTCCTTGGGTGCCGACCTCGAACGCGACGACCCCGATCTTGCGGCGCTGCTCAGCGGCCGGTCCCCTGCCCCGCACCGGCACTCGGTGGCGTGGGTGCTGTTGGCGATCCCGTTGCTGCTTCCGGCCCTGCTGCTGCCGGCCCGGGTGACCCTCGGGCTGCTCGCGATGCTGCTGATCCTCGCCTCGCCGGGGTTGGTCTGCTGGCTGTGCGCCTCCACGGAGGGCCCGACCACCCACTCCACCTGACCGCACACCCCGACGCGCCGCCGGTCCCGTGCGCCGTTACGTTGCCGACATGGACTTCACGCTCTCCGCCAAAGCCGAGGATGTCAGCGGCCGGATGTGGGACTTCATGCGCGAGCAGGTCTTCCCCGCCGAGCCCGTGTACGAGGAGTGGCGGGCCGCCCGCGGCCACGACGACCACGAACTCCCACCGGTCCTGGAGAAGCTGAAGGCCGAGGCGCGCTCGCGCGGCCTGTGGAACCTCTTCCACCACGAGCTGGCCGGGCTGTCCAACCTGGAGTACGCCTCGATCGCCGAGATCACCGGCTGGTCCCCGGTCATCGCTCCCGAGGCGATCAACTGCGGGGCGCCGGACACCGGCAACATGGAAACTCTCATGCTGTTCGGCACCGACGAGCAGAAGCAACGGTGGCTGCAGCCGCTGCTGGAGGGGGAGATCCGCTCCGGTTTCGCGATGACCGAGCCGGACGTCGCCAGCTCCGACGCGCGCAACATCCAGACGTCGATCGTGCGCGACGGCGACGACTACGTGATCAACGGCCGCAAGTGGTGGACCAGCGGGGCCGCCGACGAGCGCTGCCAGATCTTCATCGTCATGGGCAAGACCGACCCGGACGGCCCGCCGCACCGCCAGCAGTCGATGGTGCTCGTGCCCCGGAACACCCCGGGGCTGGAGATCGTCCGGCACCTCCCGGTCTTCGGGTACCAGGACCAGCACGGCCACTCCGAGCTGCGGTTCACCGACGTCCGCGTGCCGGTGAGCAACATCCTGGCCGGCGAGGGCGACGGCTTCATGATCGCCCAGGCGCGCCTCGGCCCCGGCCGGATCCACCACTGCATGCGTGCCATCGGCATGGCCGAGCGCGCGCTGGCGCTCATGGTGGAACGGGCCACGTCGCGGGTGGCCTTCGGTCGGCCGCTGGCCGAGCAGGGCACCGTGCGCGAGAGCATCGCGCTCTCCCGGATCGAGATCGACCAGGCCCGCCTGTACGTGCTGCAGACGGCCGATCTGATCGACAAGTTCGGCGCCAAGGGCGC
>JAOPUS010000416.1 GCA_025963345.1 Blastococcus sp.
GGGCGTCGTCGGTACTCAGCGGCGGGCGCTGCGCGATGCGGGCCAGCCCGGCCGCACGGGCGACCAGCTGGGCGTTGTCGCGCACCGGCTCGCCCGGAGCGTAGGTGAGCGTGTCCTCCATGCCCACCCGGAGGTGCCCACCCGCCGACAGCGCGGCGAGCATCACCGGCAGCGAGGTCCGGCCGACACCGGTGGCCGCGAAGGTGGCCCCCTCCGGCAGGAAGGGGAGGCAGGCGGTCAGCGCCTGCGCGGTGCCGGGCATCCCGCCGGGCACGCCCATGACCAGGTCCACGTGCACGTGGCCGCCGTGCGGCTGCCCGTGGCGGTCCAGCAGGCGGGTGAGGGTGGCCAGCTGGCCGAGGTCGAAGACCTCGTACTCGGGGACGATGCCGCGCTGCTGCATCTGCGTGTGCAGCTCGACGATCAGGTCCCACGGGTTGCTGAAGACGTCCCGGCCGAAGTTCACCGTGCCCAGCGTGAGCGAGGCGGCGTCGGGTTCGGCATCGAGGACGGCGAGGCGTGCGTCGAACGGGTCGGTGACGGCGCCGCCACTGGAGAGCTGGACGACGAGGTCGGTGGACTCCCGGACGGCGGCCACCACCTCGCGCACCCGGGCCAGGTCGAGCGTCGGCCGTGTCTCGGCGTCCCGGACGTGCAGGTGGATCACCGAGGCACCGATCCGCGCGCAGTCCCGCGCCGTCGCCGCGACCTCCTCCACGGTCACCGGCAGCGCCGGGACATCCGCCTTCGCGGACTCCGCCCCCGTGGGGGCGACGGTGATGAGAGTGCCGCTGATCGACGTGGGCACGGTCACCTGCCGATGGTGGCAGACCGGACGGCACGCACGCGCTCACGGGCCGCGGCCAGGGCGTCGTCGGGGCCCACCGGGGCGTCGTCCGGATCGATCGCGGCCGTCGATCCGGCCACCGTCAGGGCCGTCTCCATCGCCACCGACTGCTTGACCAGCGCCAGGGCGATCACGCCGAGCTCGTGGTGGCGCACCACCGACCCGACCCGCCCGACCTCGCGGGTGCCGGCGAGCACCGGCGTCCCCGGCTCGGCCAGCACCTCGCTGACGCCGTCCAGGTGGAGCAGGACCAGCCGGCGCGGCGGGCGGCCCAGGTTGTGCACCCGGGCCACGGTCTCCTGCCCTCGGTAGCAGCCCTTGTCCAGATGCACCGCCGTCTGCAGCCACTCCAGCTCGTTGGGGATCGTCCGGTGGTCGCTGTCCACGCCGAAGCGCGGCCGCCGGGCCTCGACCCGCAGCGCCTCGAAGGCGGCAACTCCTGCAAGGGCCGCCCCCGCGCCGAGCAGCCGGTCCGCGACGGCCGCCAGCTTCTCTCTCGGGACCACCAGGTCGACGACCGTCGCTCCGCCGTCGCCGATCGCGGGCATGCGGCGGACGAAGCCGCTGTCCAGGGGGCGCACCTCGTAGGGCGACTCCGGGACCGGGAGCCCGGCCGCGGCCAGTACCTCCCCCGCCTTCGGGCCGACGAGGCTCAGCACGGCCCACTGGTCGGTCACGAGGGCGGGCTCCACGCGGAGCATGAAGCGCATCCGCTCCAGGAAGGTGTTCAGGGCGGCACCCGTGCCGGGTTCGACGTCGGCCCAGGTGGTCCCGGCGAAGTCGGCGAGGACCAGGTGGTGCTCCACGTGCCCGTTCGGCGACAGCACCAGCGCCTCGCTGCCGCTGGCGTCGGCCAGCCGGTCCAGGTGCTGGGTGGTGAGGCTGTGCAGCCAGGTCAGCCGGTCGGCACCGGGGACGACGACGACGTCGCGGTGGCTGCGGTCGACCAGCCCGGCGCCCTCGGCCAGCAGCCGCTGCTCGCGGAGCGGGTCGCCGTAGTGGACCGCGACGGCCCCGCCCTCCATCTGGACAGCGCCCGGTCGACCGACCAGGGGTGAGACGTTCATGAGTGCTCCGATCCAGCTCGTTCGCGGCACGCGCGGCACGTCCCCGACAGCGCCACGTGACCCACGTCGACCGTGAAACCCAGATCGGCCGCCAGACGTTCCGCCGCGCTGTCGAGCAGGTCCGGCGCGACCGAGGAGATCTCCCCGCAGGAGTGGCAGACGACGTGCAGATGGGGGTGCTCCGCCGCGTGGTAGACCGGCGCCCCCTTGCCCAGGTGGGTGTGCCAGACGAGGCCGAGCTGCTCGAGCAGTTCCAGGTTCCGGTAGACGGTGGACGCGTCGGGGGCGGCGCCATCGGCACCGGCCTCCTCACGCAACCGGGCACCGATCGCCTCGGGGGTGGCGTGCTCCAGCGCCGTCACCGCCGCCAGCACCTGCTTGCGCGGGGCGGTCAGCCGCAGACCGCGGGCCCGCAGCCGCTCGGCGAGCGGCGCCGGGCTGTGCTCGATACCCATGTGAGAAGCCTAGGCCCGGGATCAGGCAGGCTGGCCCCGTGATCGACCAGCGCAGGGTGGCGGCCTGGCGGGACGGTGCGGCGGTTGCCGTTCCGGCGGACGAGCCGGTGGTCACCGCCTTCGACCAGGGACTGGGCCGGGGGGACGGCGTCTTCGAGTCCGCCGCCGTGGCCGGCGCCCGCACGCCCCACCTCGATGCCCACCTGGCACGGCTGTCCCGGTCGGCGGCACTGCTCGAGCTCGCCGATCCCGGGCAGCCGGTGTGGCGCGCCCTGGTGGACACCGTCCTCACCGACTGGCCGGCCGACGTCGAGGGCGTGTGCCGGCTCTTCCTCACCCGCGGGCTCGGGGACGGGCTGCCGCCGACCGCCCTCGCGCTGCTCGCTCCCGTTCCCGCCGAGACGGTGCGCCAGCGCATCGAGGGGATCTCGGCGGTGAGTCTGAGCCTCGGCGTCCCGGCCGACTTCCGTGCGCAGGCGCCCTGGCTGCTCGGCGGGGCGAAGACGCTCTCCTACGCGGTCAACATGGCCGCGCTGCGGCACGCGCACTCCGTGGGCGCCGACGACGTCGTCCTCACCTCCCTCGAGGGGCGGCTCCTCGAGGGCCCGACGTCGACCGTGGTCTGGGCCGCGGGCGGCACCCTGCACACCCCGCCGCTGGAGACCGGGATCCTGCCCGGCACCACCGCGGCGCGGCTGTTCGAGTGCGCCGCGGACGACGGCTGGCCGACGGCCTACTCCCCTGGCACCGTCGCCGACCTGCACGCCGCGGACGCCGTGTGGCTGCTGTCCGGCGTCCGCCTCGCCGCGGTCGTGCACACCCTGGACGGCGTCCGACGGGGTGACGCGGGACTCACGCAGCGGGTCCGGGCGCTGCTCACGATCCCGTGACGCCTCCCGCCGGCCGCCTGTTCTCCCGCGGCTCCTGGCCCGAGACGAGCCGGATCGCCGCGGTCCTGCGCAAGGAGACCGTCGGCGGCGTCCTGCTCCTCGTCGGCGCGCTGGCCGCGCTCGTGTGGGCCAACTCGCCCTGGTCGGAGACCTACGCCGCGCTGCGGGACGCCCGGATCGGGCCGGCCTCCCTCTCCCTGGACCTGTCGCTGGGCACGTGGGCCGCCGACGGGCTGCTGGCGATCTTCTTCTTCGTCGCCGGGCTCGAGCTCAAGCGCGAGTTCGTGGCCGGCGACCTGCGGGACCCCCGGCGCGCGGCGCTGCCCGTCGCCGCGGCCGTCGGGGGCATGGCGGTGCCGGCGCTGATCTATGTGCTGGTGAACCTCGACAGCGGGGACGGCGCCCTCCGCGGCTGGGCGATCCCGACGGCGACCGACATCGCCTTCGCCCTCGCCGTCCTCGCGGTGATCAGCACCCACCTGCCGAGCGCGCTGCGGACCTTCCTGCTCGCGCTCGCCGTGGTCGACGACCTGCTGGCGATCGTCGTCATCGCGATCTTCTACACCGATGTGCTCTCGCTCGGCTTCCTGGCGCTCACCCTCGTGCCGCTCGCGCTCTTCGGGTTCCTGGTGCAGCGACGGGTGCGCTCCATCTGGCTGCTCGCGCCGCTCGGCCTGCTCACCTGGGGCCTGATGCACGCCTCGGGCGTGCACGCGACCGTGGCCGGGGTCCTCCTGGCGTTCACGGTGCCCGTGCTGCGCAGCGAGGCGGCCGGTGGCCCGGACGCCGGGCCGGGTCTGGCCGAGCACTTCGAGCACCGCCTCCGCCCCCTCTCGGCCGGCGTTGCCGTCCCGGTGTTCGCGTTCTTCTCCGCCGGGGTGGCCGTGGGCGGCCTCTCGGGCCTGGGTGCGTCGCTGGGCGACAGCATCGCCCTGGGTATCGCCGCCGGGTTGGTGGTGGGCAAGGCCATCGGCATCAGCGGCTCGACCTGGCTGGTCGCCCGCTTCACCCGGGCCCGGCTCGACGAGAACCTCGGCTGGCCCGACGTCGTCGGGCTCTCCCTGCTGGGCGGCATCGGCTTCACCGTCTCGCTGCTGATCACCGAGCTCTCGTACGGGGCAGAGACCACCAGCTACGACCACGCGAAGGTGGGCATCCTCGCGGGCACGATCGCCGCCGCACTGCTCGCCACCGTCGTCCTCCGGCTGCGCAACCGCCGCTACCGGCGGATCGTCGCCGAGGAGACCGTGGACGCGGACCACGACGGCATCCCCGACGTCTACCAGCGCCCCGGCCGGCCGTTCGCTGACGGCTGACAATTCCGGTTGCCGGGCCGCTTTCGGGCGACGTACCGTCGTCGTACACGAGAGAGGAGGTGGTCCGTACTTTGCATAGCTACAGGACTCGTGAGGTGGCTGTCCGCTAGCCGCCGTCCAGATGGGCCGCCCGTTCAGGCCATGCGCATTCTCGGCTGCGCCTGAGCGACGGCAGATCGCCCGTCCGTCGTACGGCGGCGAGCGAGAACCGGACAGTCACCCGACCCCCGGGCCGCCGACATTTGTCCAGTCGGCCCGCGTGCAGCTCCCCTGGTTTCCAGGGACAGCGCCGCGGAGCAGCCCGGGGGTTGTCCGTTCTCCGGGTAGTTTCCTGACCGTGCAGCTCGGCGGACTCCCGGTCGAGGAGGACGTCAGCACCGGTGTCTGGATCTCCTCGGCCCGCCGGCGCGGGACGCCCGGGACGCTCGCCTCCATCCTCCCGGCCGTCTTCGAGGCCTACGCCCGCGTCCTCCACCCCGCCGTCCGCTACGACGACGCCGACGACGTCGAGGTCTCCTGGGCCGAGGTCGCGGCCCACAACGGCACGGTCGCGCACCCGCTGATGCAGTGGGGCGCCCTCACCCTCGGACCGGTCGACAGCCAGCCACCGGTCTGGGACGACGGCCCCAGCGAGGGGCACCTGCCCGTCGCGGTCGCCGAGCGCATGAGCGAGGTGCTGGGCCGGCACACCGGGACGCCCGGCGAGTGTCTCCTCGGCCGCTGGGACGGGTTCGGCTACGACCTGACCAGCCCCGACGTCCCGCCCAGGCTGCTGCTGCGCGGTGGCCACGACGTGGTCCTGGTCCGGGGCACCGTCGCCGACGCCGTCCGCAACCTCGCCCCCGAGCCGCACGAGCAGAGCGCCAACCTGTGGTGGCCGGCGGACCAGGCCTGGTGCGTGGTCACCGACATCGACCTGACGAGCACCTACGTCGGCGGCAGCTCGGAATGCATCGCCGCCCTCCTCGGCACGCCGGGCCTGGAGGTCGTGCCCGCCGCGCCGGAGGACCCCCTCACCGGGTGACCGCCTAGAGCTGCGCCAGCTCCGCGGCGAGGTCGTCGAGGCCCAGCGAGCCCTGCGAGAGGGCGGCCATGTGCCACGCCTTCAGGTCGAACGCCTCTCCCCGCGCCCGCTGCGCCGCAGCCCGGCCCTCCCGCCAGGCCCGCTC
>JAOPUS010000439.1 GCA_025963345.1 Blastococcus sp.
CCTCGTAGCCGGGCACCGCGACCTCGGTTTCAGTGCGGTTGAGCAGCTCGAGATCGTCGCCGAACTGCAGCTCGCGGAAGGTCACGCCCGGCAGTTCCGGGGTCATCGACGTGACCCGGCCGTCGAAGTCGCTGCCGGCCGCACCGACCAGCAGCAGCGCCCCCAGCGGGCGGGCGGTGCGGGCCAGCACACCGGCGGCCGCCGCGAGCACCGCCAGCGCCGCGTAGAGCGGCCACACCAGCCAGGGCGAGGGCGGCGGGGTCCAGGTGAGGACGCCGGCCACCTCGGCGGGGGCATCGCCGTAGCGGAGCGGCACCGTCCACTCGAAGACGGTGTGGCTGCGGCTGGGGTCGGCGGCGACCGCCGGCGGCAGCTGGCCCTGGCTCATCCAGTGCGTCCGGTGGTCGTGCCAGACGTAGTGCGGCTCCGTGGAGAGCTGCACCCACTCCGGCTCGGCCCGGCTGTCGACCTGCTCGGGCAGCGTGACCTGGGCGTACCGGTCGAGGTTGATGTACGTCGCGGGGCTGCGTGCGTTGCGCCAGACGCCATCCGGGCCGATCCGCAGGTACGGCTCGTCCTCGTAGCCGGGCACCGCGACCTCGGTGTCAGTGCGGTTGACCAGCTCGAGATCGTCGCCGAACTGCAGCACGCGGACGGTCACGCCCGGCAGGTCCGGGGTCACCGACGTGACCCGGCCGTCGAAGTCGCTGCCGGCCGCACCGCCGCCCACGTGCGCCGACGCCGGCCCGGCGAGGGCGAGGCTCGCCACCGTGGTGAGCGCGACCACGAGCAGGCGGGCCGCCGCCCGCCTCACGCCGCCCCCACCACCAGGCGCAGGTCGGCGGCGATGTCACGCGAGGTGTTGCCCGCGTCGAAGGCGACGTGGGCCTCGTCGTCGTGTCCGTACAGCAGCAGTAACGACGAGTGCAGCCGCCCGGCCTCCTCGGCCAGCGGCACGCCGGTCGACAGCTGCGCCTGGTCGATCGCCTCCTGGTCGCCGGTCAGCCCGATGAACCGCTGCGGCAGGTCGGCGTCGAACCGGCCCAGGTACTCGGCCAGCACCTCGGGGGTGTCGAAGGCCGGATCGGTGGTCACGAAGACCATCTGCAACTGCTCGACCAGCGCCGGGTCCAGGCCGCGCAGCGCCACCGCGACGTCAGCCAGGGTCGTCGGGCAGACGTCCGGGCAGTTCGTGTAGCCGAAGAACAGCAGCGTCGGCCGGCCCGACGTGGCGGCCTTGAAGTCGAAGGGCGCGCCGGTGGTGTCGGTGAGCGTGAAGGACGGCCGGCGGTAGGGCTCGGCGAGATCGATGCCTGCGTAGACGTCCTGCGGTCCCTCGACCGTGGCCGGCCCCGAGCTGTGGTCGTGGCCACCCTCGCCCTCGGCGGTCGCTGTCCCGCAGGCCGACAAGGCCAGGCCGGAGGCGAGGAGCAGCGCCGCCAGTACCGGGCGCCGGCGGCTGCGGACGGCGGAGCTCACGAGGACACGGTACGTCGGGACGCCCGCAGCCCGAGGACGACGCCGGCGATCGCGCCGAGCAGCGCGAGGATCGACAGGAACAGCGCCACGCCGGCGGGCGCGGACGACACCTCGTTGCCGTGCGAGTGCGCGGCCGCCTCCCCGGTCGGAGCGGCGCTCGTGTCCGCGGCCTGGGCTGCCGCGAGCGAGAGCACGGGAGCCGGGTGCTCCGGCTCGGCCTGGCCGTCGACGGTCGGCTCGATCCACGCCGACTCGCTACCGTCGCTGTACTGCTGCACCACGGGGAAGGTGAGCGACTCGGCGTCCGGGAACGGGCCGCCGGCCAGGGAGAACTCCTGGAACTCCCCCGGCCCGATGCCGCCGCCGGCGGCCGCCGTGAACTCCACCACCGAGATGGCCTCGGTGATCGCGGTGCCGTCGTCGTCGGTGACCGGTGGGTCGAGCTTGGTGCGCGTGGTGGTCGCCGTCCACCCCGGCAGCGGCTGCGTTCGCAGCGACGCCAGGGGCGTGTCGGTGGGGAACTGGACCCGGATCTTCACGGTGCTGGCCGTGTCGCTCTCGTTGGGCACCCGGAAGGTCAGCTTCCCGTAGCCACCGGGCGTGGCGTCCGGGGACGAGACGCTGACGTGGGCGGAGGCCAGGCCGGCCGAGGCGGCAACGGCGACGGCTGCAGCCGTGACAACCACGGCGAGGCGGGCAAGGGGGCGGGGCAGGGACACGGAACTCCTCATACGGGGTGGGGTTGCTCGGGGATGGGGTCAGCGCACCGGGAAGTCGGTGCTGGCCGTGGTGGCGGTGAACTCGTCGAGCCGGACGCTGACGGAGAGGGTCCAGGTACCGGGGCCCGGGATGTCCATCGCCTCGCTGACGTAGTGGCCGGGACCGGCGGGCTGGAGCGCGACGTCCAGCGGGCCGATCTGCTGGTTCGCCTCGGTCAGGCTCACCGAGATGCCGGCGGGCTGGGTCAGCCGGCCGGTGTCGTCGAACAGGTAGACGTGCAGCGTGTTGGGGCCGGGCCGGGCGGGGTCGATCGACACCTGCACGCTGCCGGACGGCCCGGTGGCGCTCTGCAGCGGCAGCAGCGCGTCGACCGGCTGGGCGACGGCCGCCCGCGCCGGCGGGAGGCCGACCAGGACCGCCGACAGCGCCAGGACGACGGCGGCGACGGCGAGCTCGACGAGCACCGAGCGGCGCAGCGCCGGGACGTGCCCGGCCGCGCTCTCCGACTGCAGCTGCTCGCGCACCTCCGCCGCGGCCGCGACGCCGCCGTCCGGATCGGCGGCCGCGGCGAACGCGTGGGCGGTGACGCTGCGGCGCCCGCCCGGCCGG
>JAOPUS010000430.1 GCA_025963345.1 Blastococcus sp.
GTGAACGGGCCGTGGAAGTTCGCCCACGCCTCGATCGCCGGGCCGGCGGCGTCCTCGGTCCAGTTCGCCACGACCGAGTAGCACTCCATCGGAACCGACGAGTAGCGGGGGAAGTCGTACTCGCCGCTGACCACGTGCGTGGCGTCGGCGAAGGCTCGATCCACCTCACCGAAGGAGAAGGTGCGGTCGGTGGCCACGTTGGAGCCCTGTCCCTCGTGCAGCAGGGGGGCGTCCTCGGCCAGGGCGGCGCGGACGCCGACCACGGGGTCGAGCAGCTCGTAGTCGACGTCGACCAGTTCAGCGGCGTCCTCGGCGACGTACCGGTCGGCGGCGACGACGACGGCCACCGGCTCTCCCACGTACCGGACCTTGTCGGTGCCGGTCGGGAAGTACGGCATCCGGGTGGTGACCGAGAGGGGGAAGGGGCGCAGTGCGGCCAGCACCTCCTCGGGCCCGATGACCGCGGTGACGCCCGGGTGCCGGCGGGCCCGGCTCAGGTCGATGCTGCGGATGCGGGCGTGCGGGTGGGGGCTGCGCACGATCGCGGCGGTGAGCGTGCCCGGCAACGGGTCCTGGTCGTCGAGGAAGCGCCCCTGACCGGTGACCAGCGGAGCGTCCTCGACCCGGCTGGGCGTCCAGCGCGGCGCCGCGGTCGTGGGCCGGTCATCCACGGCTGCCTCTGAGTTCGAGCTCGGCCAGCGACTCGTAGTCGCCCGCGGACAAGGCGCGGCGCAGGGTCTTGCCGACGGCCGACCGGGGGATGGCGGACACGACGACGATCCGCTTGGGTCGTTGGAGCGAGGACAGCCCGCTGGGCCCGCGCACGTAGCCATCGAGTTCGTGCAGCACGTCCGCGGGGGAGCGGCGCTCGGCCGGGACGACGAAGGCGGTGATCGCGCTGCCCCAGCGTTCGTGCGGCAGGCCGACCACGCAGACGTCGGCGACGGCCGGGCAGCGCACCAGCGCGGCCTCGATCTCGTCCGGGTAGACGTTCTCGCCGCCGGAGTTGATCATGTCGTCGACCCGGCCGGACACCCAGAGGTCGCCCTCCTCGTCGGCCGTGGCGAGGTCGCCGGTGTAGTACCAGCCGTCCCGGACCGACCTGGCATCGGCGTCCGACCGGTTCCAGTAGCCGGCGAAGGCCTCGGGGCTGGCCATCGAGGCGATCACCTGGCCCTGCTCCCCGGGCCGGACGATGGCCTCGGGTGGCGCGCCGATGTCGGGCTCGACCAGCCGGACGCGGGAGAAGAGACCGGCGCGACCGGCGCATCCGGGCTTGCGGACTCCCTCCGGGCCGATGGTGAACGTATAGATCTCCGTGCTGCCGTAGTGGTTCACCAGGGCACGGGGGTGCAGCGTCTCGACCAGTTCTTCGGCGAGCGCCGGGGTCATCGCCGCACCGGCGTAGGCGAGCCGGTCGAGACCGGTGACCTCGGAGAAGCCCGGCTCGCGGAGCAGCGACCAGTAGATGGCGGGCACGAGGTACAGCGCGGTGACGCCCTCGTCCCGGATGAGCTGGACGGACTCGGCTGCATCGAACGCCGCCTGCGGGACCCACGTGCCCCCGCAGAGGATGCTGGCCAGCAGGGTGCGCAGTCCCATGGTGTGGAACATCGGCATGACCCCGAGTACGACCTCGCCCTGCCGCAACTGGGTCTGCAGGAGGTGGGCCACGGCGGCCGTGTGCTCGGCCCGGTGCGAACGCGGCACACCCTTGGGCCGGCCGGTGGTGCCGGAGGTGTACAGCATCACGCTGAGGTCGCCTTCGGACGGCGGCCGTCCGAGGGCGCCGTCCGGCTGTTCCGCGGTGGGCAGTTCGCCGATGTCGCGGTGGAGGACATCAGGTGTCGACGGCGCGACCGTCGGCACGGTCGACGGGTCAGTGACCAGCAGCGCGGGGTCGGCGTCGGCGAGGCAGTAGGCGAGCTCGTCGGGGCCGAGCCGGGTGGACAGCGGCACGGAGACGGCGCCCACTTTCTGGACCGCCAGGTGCAGCCCGGCCAGGGGCGCGCCGCCGGCCATCGACATGGCCACGCGGTCGCCGGAGTGCACGCCCAGCTCGATCAGGGCGCGGGCGAGTTGATTGGTCTGCGCGTCCCATTGCCGGTAGGTCAAGGGATGCGATCCCCCGACCGCGCGCCGGTCGGGGTGACGCTCCACGGTCCATGCCATTGCGGTGGCCAGATCCACGTGGTGCCTCCGATGGGGGATGTCCAACGATCTGAAACGGACCATACGGGTCGGATTGTTATCCTCGCAACGTGTCCGCCGAACGGTTGTCGCCCACCTCGTACGTGGTGCTGGGCATGATCGGGCTGCGCGGTCCGTCCACGTCCTACGACCTCAAGCGCGCCATCAACCGGTCCATCGGATACTTCTGGGTCTTTCCGCATGCCGGGCTGTATTCCGAGCCGCAGCGATTGGAGAGCATGGGGCTGCTGTCGGCCTCCAGCGAGGAGGACGGCCGGCGCCGTAGGACCTACTCCCTCACCGAGGAGGGCCTGCGGGAGCTGCGAGCCTGGCTGGCCGCGCCGACCAACGAGCACTTCCAGTTGCGCGACGTGGCGGAACTGAAGCTCTTCTTCAACGAGTTGGGCGAACCGGACGACGTGCACCGCCTGGCTCGCGAGCAGATCGCCCAGCACCAGCAGCGGATCCAGGTGTACGAGGAGATGCAGCAGCGGTTCGGCGGGGTCGCGGGCGTCGCCCCGCGGATGGTGACGCTTCGGCTGGGCCTGGAGATGGAGCACGCCGCACTGCGCTTCTGGTCGTCCCTCGACGAGGACCTGAACCGCGGGGATGAGGCCCCGGCTGCGGAGCCGCCCCCGAGCTGAGTGGGTCGGTACCGGCGTCGGTCCGGCTCCGGGCGGCCGGCGCGGTGCCGCTATCGACGTGGCGGATGGCGGCCGCCGGCGCGCCCCGTCCACACAGGGGATTCAGTCACTGTGACGAAAGAAGGTCGGCGCCGGTGGCTCAGAGGGCCTGCGTCAGATTGACGACGTTGCCGTCCGGGTCGGCGATGTGGGCCACCCGCTGACCCCAGGGCATGTCGTTGGCCGGGCCCTGAACGTGACCGCCGAGGGGCTCGACCTTCGCGAGGAGTGCGTCCACCTCGGGGACCTCGATGCTCAGCAGCATGCGGCCGGGGGAGCCGGGCTGGACGCCGGCGTCGCTGGAGAGGCCCAGTTCGGAGTCGCCCAGCTTCAGGCCGATGTAGAACGTCGGCCCGTCGTCCGGGAAGCGGATGTTCTCCTCGGCGCCGAAGAGTCCGGTGTAGAAGGCGTGGAGTCGGTCGATGTCGTTCGTGACGACGATCGGCCGGATGGTGGCGGGCATGCGGACTCCTGTGGTCGGGCGGGGGTGATGGCGCGGAGGTTGTCATGAGAAGGGACGCCGAGCACCGGAAGAACTCATCGTCGGGAAGTGCGGCGATACGTTCCCGAGGTGAGCACTGACCGGGAGCAGTTGCTGGCGCAGATCGACGCGGCGACCGGGCGCCTGCTCCGCACCGTCGGCGGGTTCACCGACGCGGGCGTGCGGGAGCCGTCGCTGCTGCCGGGCTGGACCCGTGCCCACGTCCTCGCACACCTGGCCGGGGGAGCCGCCGCACTGCGGAATCTGCTGGACAGCGCCCGAACCGGCGTGGCCATCCCCGCCTACGCCAGCCAGGAGGCGCGCGACGAGGCGATCGAGGCTGGTGCCCGCCGGGATGCCGCGACCTTGCTCGAGGAGGTCACCGCGGCGGCCGGCCTGTTCCGGGCCGCTGCCGCCGCACTGCCGGATGCGGCCTGGGAGCGGCAGGTGCAGGTGCCGACCGGCGCACCGTTGCCGGCAGTGCAGCTACTCGAGCGCCGGCTCGTCGAGCTGGAGTTGCACCACACGGACCTGGACGCCGGTTACGGGGCGGAGGACTGGCCGCAGTCGTTCGTCGAGCTCGAGCTCGCCGAGCCGATGCGCAGTCAGCGAGCGGACCGAATCACCGTCGGAGACCGGTCCACCGACGGGTGAGTGGACGTGCACATGACCGTCGGGGAGTCGGTCATCAGCAGGGCTTCGCCAGACTAGTTGACATAATGTGCATTATCGGCGCTAGCCGGGCAGGCTCGGAAGGGGCTGTCGGGTCAAGATCAACTGATTGATCGCGTGACGCCCCGCTGTCGTGCGTTCCGGTCGCCGCCGCCGCCGGCCGA